>JAMOOS010000042.1 GCA_027065245.1 Desulfuromonadaceae bacterium
CCCTTACGCCCGCAGCGGCGGCGGGTTGGCCAGCATCACCAACGACAACAGCCGCCCGCACCAGGCGATAACGGCACTGGCGCTACTGCTGCTGGCGGCGCTGTCTGTGGGCGGCGGCACCGCTCTTACGCTGACCGCTATCTGCGCCGCGTTCAGCTGCGCCTTTGCCGCTTACTGCCGCCGCCGCATCGGTGGTCTCACCGGCGATACCCTGGGAGCGGCGTGTGAACTGACCGAGCTGCTGCCAGCGCTGGTGGTGCTGGCGCTACTCCATCAGGGGGGATAAGTGGAACAGTTACGCCATCAGCACGGCGGCAACCTGCGCCGTCTCAGTGAGATAAGCGGCCTGGCGCCGGAGGAGATATGCGACTTTTCCGCCAATCTCAATCCGTTGGGGCCGCCGCGCTGGCTGCGCGCCGTTATCAGTGCCAATATCGGCACTCTGGCTGCCTATCCCGATCCCGACTGTCACGAACTTGGCGCCGCCATCGCCCGCCATAATCAGGTGGAACAGAGCGAGGTACTGGTTGCCAACGGTGCCAGTGAACTGCTCTATCTGCTGCCGCGCGTACTGAATAAACGCCATGCGCTCATTCCGGTGCCCGCCTATGCCGACTACCAGCATCCCGCCGCCCTGAGCGGTATGGAGATAACCCTGCTGCCCACCAGCGCCGCAGACGGGTTCCGTCTCGATATGGCGCAACTCGAAGCGGCACTGCGCCCCGACCAGATCGTATTTATCGGCCAGCCCAACAACCCCACCGGCGTCTGTAACGATAGCGCCGCTCTGCGGCAACTGGCACTGGATCATCCACAAACGGTTTTTATTATTGATGAATCTTTTATCGATTTTGTCACCAACGCCGCTTCACTGCGGCAGCGCCGCCCCGCCAATGTTGTTGTGGTGCAGTCTTTGACCAAAAGCTACGCCATCGCCGGGCTGCGGCTGGGATACGCCATAGCCGACAAAACTGTTATCAGTGCCCTGCGTGCCGCTCAGCCGGAATGGAGCGTCAACACTCTGGCACAGGCGGTGGGCATCAGGGCGCTGGCCGATGCAGATTATCTGGCCAACAGCCGCGCCTTTATCGCCGCGCAGCGGCAACAGCTCTATCAGTTGTTAAACGAAATTCCGGCACTGCACCTGTTTGACTCCAGCGCCAACTTTATCCTCGCCCGCCTTGAACACCCGCGCCTGGATGTAGCACAGCTGGCCGCCGCCACGTTGCAACACGGCATAGCCATCCGGGAGTGCGTCAATTTCGCCGGGCTGGATAAGCGCTACCTGCGCCTGGCAGTACGCAACAGCGCCGAGCAGCAGCGGCTGGCCCATGTGCTGAAAACCATCCTTTCTCCGCGCCAGCGCCGCAGTGTCCGCAGCAAAAAAACACCGGCGCTGATGATTCAGGGCACCACCAGCAATGCCGGCAAAAGTGTCCTGGCGGCGGCGCTGTGCCGCGTACTGTATCAGGACGGCGTGGATGTGGCACCGTTCAAGGCGCAAAATATGTCGCTGAACTCTTTTGTCGCTCGCTGCGGCGGTGAGATGGGGCGCGCCCAGGCGATGCAGGCACAGGCGTGCGGGCTGGAGCCGGATGTGCGGATGAATCCGATACTGCTCAAGCCCAACAGCGACACCGGCTCGCAGGTGATTGTGCGCGGCAAAGTACACGCCAGTATGGATTTTCGCGCCTATACCCGCCTGCGTCCGCAACTGTTCGACACGGTAAAAGCCACCTACACCGAGCTGGCCGCCGAACATCAGGCCATGGTGCTGGAAGGGGCAGGCAGCCCGGCGGAAGTGAATCTCAAAAAATATGATATCGTCAATATGAACATGGCCCGCTACGCGGCGGCGCCGGTACTCATCTGCGGCGACATCGACCGCGGCGGCGTATTTGCCGCTTTTGTCGGTACCATGGAGCTGCTCAGCGAAGCGGAACGGGAGCTGGTGGCCGGATTCATCGTCAACCGTTTTCGCGGTGATGCCACCCTGCTCGGCGACGCCTTTGAGCGCACCCGCGAACACACCGGCAAGCCGGTACTGGGTACCGTCCCGTATCTGACCAACCTGGGCCTGCCGGAGGAAGATTCGGTAACTTTCAAGGAACGCGCCAGCAACACCGCGGCACCGGCGGATAAAATAGATATCGCCGTCATCGATTTGCCGCATATCTCCAACTTTACCGACCTCGACGCTCTGGCCATAGAGCCGGACGTCCATCTGCGCATTGTCCGTCACGCCGCCGAGCTGGGGCGACCCGACGCCATCATCATCCCCGGCAGCAAAAATGTCGCTGCCGACCTCGCCCACCTGTGCAGTGACGAGCTGGGCGCGGCCATTACCGCCTGTGCCCACGGCACCTGCACCATTGTCGGCATCTGCGGCGGATTCCAGATGCTGGGCACCAGCATCGCCGACCCCGCTGCCGTAGAAACAACAACGCAACACAGCAGTGCTCTGGGTCTGCTGGATATCTCTACCGTGCTGGCGGCGCAGAAAACCACCCTGCAAAGCCGTTGTCGCCATCATCCGTCCGGCCTTGAGCTCATCGGTTACGAGATTCATCACGGCATCACCAGTGTTGGCGCGGTGGAGCAGATAATCAGCAACAGCGCCGGTGAAATGGTAGGCGCCGCCAGCGGCGACGGAAAGATATGGGGTACCTATCTGCACGGCGTGTTCGACAGCGATCCGTTCCGCCGCTGGTTTATCGACTCTCTGCGTGCCGGGCGCGGCTGGACATACGACGGCGTTATCCGCGCCCGCTACAACCTTGAACCAGCTTTCGACCGCCTGGCCGATTGCCTGCGCGCCGCCGTGGATATGGATACCATCTACCGGCTTATGGGGCTGTGATGAACAACGCGTCGCAAATCATATGCGCCCTGGCTGTGGATGCCATGTGCGGCGATCCGCGCTGGCTGCCCCATCCGGTAAGATTGATGGGCAGCGCCGCCCTGGCTCTGGAACCGCCCCTGCGCCGGGGCATTGCCAACCCCCGGCTGGCCGGCGTGGCGGTGGTGATACTGGTGGTGGGCGGCAGCGCCGTAACAGCCGCACTACTGCTGACTGCCGCCGCTGCCATCCATCCGCTGGCTGGCGATACGGTGGCGGTGCTGCTGCTGTACAGCTGCTTTGCCGCCCGCGATTTGAGCGACCACGCCCGCGCCGTGCTGCGCCCTTTGCGTCACGGCGATCTGGTCACGGCCCGCGCCCGCGTCGCCCTGCTGGTGGGACGCGACACCGCCAGCCTGGACGAAGCGGAGATAACCCGCGCCACGGTGGAAAGCGTGGCGGAAAACAGCGTAGACGGCGTAATCGCGCCACTGCTGTTCGCTTTTGGCGGCGGCGCAGTGGCCGCAGTGGTTTACAAGGCGATAAACACCCTTGATTCCACCTTCGGCTACAAGAATGAGCGCTATCGGCACTTCGGCTGGGCCAGCGCCCGCCTTGATGACGCAGCCAACTACCTGCCCGCCCGCCTCGGCGCGCTGCTGATGGTGGTTGCGGCCTGGCTGCTGCGCCTGGACTGCCGCCGCGCCTGGCAGGTTATGTGGCGCGACCACGCCAACCACCCCAGCCCCAACGGCGGCTGGAGCGAAGCCGCCTGCGCCGGTGCGCTGCGAATACGCCTTGGAGGCGAAAACAGCTACTTTGGCCGCAAATCGCGCCGCCCCTACATGGGCGACGCCATGGAACCACTACAGGCACACCACATAGAAGCCGCCGTCAGGCTGATGTGGGTAACCACGGCACTGATGACAGCAATTGCCCTGGCAAT
>JAMOOS010000043.1 GCA_027065245.1 Desulfuromonadaceae bacterium
GGTCTTTATAGCTTTCGCTGGTAGCCAGAGTAAAATTCACCACCGCCGTGCCCGTAGCAGTGTAGCGCAGTTCCGGGTCGCGGCCCAAGTTGCCAACCAGAATAACCTTGTTAACAGACATATAAAGTACCTTCCCTGTTCGGTTTTTAATAAATGAAGCTAGGAGCCTGTCGGGCTTTGCGGATCGAAGCGAAAAATCGACTGGTCGAGGACAGATTTTCGCTCGTTTGCAGGCTAATAGCCGTAGCTATTGGTCGAAAAGGAGCGGAAATATGCACCGGCCAGGCGGTTTTGCAGCCGATGCATGGAAAGTCCGACAGGCTCCTAGCAGTCTGTCAAATTGCCCCGGACAGTTTACGCAAATCATCCGTGTGCTGTCCATATAATATTTGACGGCGCTAGCGCTCAACCTATACACTTTGACGCGGTAGCGATACTTTTTCTTTTGCGCGGATAAACAAACCATGAAATCGCCCCTTTACGACGATAATCTGCTGCGCCTGCTGCCTTTGGGCGGCCTTGGCGAAATTGGCATGAACATGCTGGCGCTGGAAACCCAGGGCAAGATCGTCGTCATTGATTGCGGTCTGATGTTTCCCGAGGCGCACATGCTTGGCATCGATCTGGTGCTGCCCGATGTAAGCGCGCTGCTGGAGCGGCGCGACGATATCTGCGCCATGATTCTCACCCACGGCCATGAGGATCATATCGGCGCGTTGCCGTTTTTGTACGAGCAACTGGGGCGGCCACCGTTGTATGCCACCGCCTTTACCCTGGCGCTGGTGCATAAAAAATTGGCGGAATTCGGGCTGGACGTTCACGCCCGCGCCACGGTGATAGAACCGCGTCAGCCGTTTGTCGCCGGGCCGTTTACCGTGGAGCCGTTTCGCGTGGCCCACTCGGTGCCGGACGGCGTGGGGCTGGCGCTGCGCTGTGCTGCTGGGCTGGTGGTGCACAGTGGCGATTTCAAACTCGACCCGACGCCGCTGGATGGCGAAGCTACCGATGTGGCGCGGCTGGCGCAACTGGGTGAGGAGGGGGTGTTACTGTTGCTGGCCGATTCCACCAACGCCGAGCAGCCCGGTTATACAGCTTCGGAACGCTGTGTCGGCCCACGGTTACAACAGGTGATGGCGGCGGCGGAGCAGATGGTGTTTGTGGCTACATTTTCATCCAATATCCACCGCATCCAGCAGGCGGTGGCGGCGGCCCGCAACTGTGGGAGAAAAATTCTCTTTTACGGTCGCAGCATTGTTGCCAATACCGCTGTGGCGCGGTTGTGCTCCATGCTGCACGTTGCCGACGAAGATCTGATAACGCTGAAGCAGCTGCCCCATTATCGGCGTAATGAGGTGACGGTTATCACCACCGGCAGCCAGGGAGAGACGCGCAGCGCCCTTACCCGTATCGCTGCCGGAGAACATCCCCATTTTACCATTGAACCTGATGATTGCGTTATTCTGTCGTCCCGTTTTATTCCCGGTAACGAAAAGGCTAT
Organism: Desulfuromonadaceae bacterium; assembly: GCA_027065245.1. GTDB lineage: Bacteria > Desulfobacterota > Desulfuromonadia > Desulfuromonadales > Desulfuromonadaceae > Desulfuromonas. The sequence continues at coordinate 1,499 of JAMOOS010000043.1, forward strand.
CAACGCCGTAATCAACCAGCTCTATCGTGCCGGTGCCGACGTTCATTATCAGCACAGCGCCGGGGTGCATGTGTCCGGCCATGCCAGCCGCGAGGAGTTGCTGCAATTGCTGCATCTGGTTAAGCCGCGCTACTTTGTCCCCATCCACGGCGAGTACCGGCAATTGGCGCAGCACGCCCGGCTGGCGCGCAGCAGCGGTATCAGCGTTGCCGCCAGCCCGATTGTTGAAAACGGCCAGCCGGTGCTGATTTCCGCCACCGCCATCACCGTGCAGGAGGCGGTGGAAAGCGGTCGGGTGCTGGTGGATGGTAAAGGTGTGGGTGATGTCGGCACCATGGAGCTGCGCGACCGCCATCGGCTGGCGCGTCACGGAACGGTGCTGGCCATACTGGCGGTGAACCGTAACAGTGGCGCTGTTATTCACGGCCCGGAGCTGGTCAGCCGTGGTTGTATCGCCGCCGATGATGAGGAGGATTATCTCAACGGCGCGGCGGCGGCGGTCAATGAACTGCTGGCGCAGCAATCGCTGTCACCTTCAACCGATTGGGATGCTGTGCGGGTGGAGATCCGTCTGACCATCAGCCGCTTCTTCAAAAAGAACCTGCAGCGGCGGCCACTGGTATTGCCGATAATTATTCAGCTGTAATGGCCGGGCCGGGTTTTGTGTTATACTTCCGTTCCTGTTTGTCACCTTAATTGATGGCGGCGCAAAAAGTTCGCCCACCGGTGTTGTAAGCGTTTGTTCAAGACGTTGATATTCATCATGTGTGCTTTCGCCTTGGACAACCACTTTTGCCTGGTCATCTTTAATTTAAGTAATGGAAGTCTGATTAGATGAGTAAAGAAGAAAATGCGTCGGAAGATAGCCGGCGCAGTGAACACCTGAAAAAAGATATCGGCGCTCTGTTTGCCCTCGCCGGAGCCATTTATCTGTGTCTGGCGCTGTTCTCCTACAGCAATAGCGATCCCTGCTTCAACAACAATCTGCATCCGGACAAAATAAGCAACTACGCTGGTCTGATCGGTGCCTACCTGGCCGATATGTGTTACCAGCTGTTCGGAGTGGCGGCGCTGGTGTGGCCGTTGGTGTTGTTCCGGGTTGCCTGGCGCCAGTTGCGTTTGCGTTCGTTGCGCTGGCACTGGTACCGGGTGGCGGCACTGTTTACGGTGATTATCACGCTGGACGGTCTTGTCTCGCTTAAGTTTGGCGCCATTATGCTGTGGAACGGTCAGGCGATAACCGAGGCCGGTGGTGCCATCGGTCGTCTGTTGTCACAGGCTCTGGTGAGCGGGCTGAATATCGGCGGCGCGGCATTGGTGCTGCTGGTGTTTCTGCTGGTGGCGGCCATGCTGCTTACCGATTTTTCCCTTACGCTGTTTCTCGCCGGCATGGCGCAGCGGTGGGGACGGCGGCTGGAACAGCGGCGGTTGCAGCGGGAGGTTAAAGAACAACAGCGGCGCGAGAAGAAGAAAGCCGCGCCGCTGATTGCCCCGCCAACTCCTGTTGTGGCGGCCAAAAAAGGCGGGCGGAAAAAACGCCCGGCTGCCGCGCCGCAACAGGAATCGTTTGATTTTATCGAAGTCAGTGGGGATTACGCCATCCCGCCGTTGTCGTTGCTCGATTACGACGCCGAACCGACGCCACCGCCGGATCGCGACAGCCTGATGGCCATGGCGCGTATTCTGGAAACCAAGCTCAAGGATTTCAACGTTCACGGCGAGGTGGTGGAGGTAAAGCCCGGCCCGGTGGTTACCATGTTTGAGTTCGCCCCGGCGCCGGGGATTAAAGTCAATAAAATTTCCGGTTTGTCCGATGATCTGTCCATGGCGCTGCGCGCTACCTCCATCCGCATTGTCGCGCCCATTCCGGGGCGTGGTGTGGTAGGCATCGAAATTCCCAACGCCAAACGCGCCACCGTGTACCTGAAGGATATCCTCGAATCGGATCAGTTTAACAAAAGCGGCGGCCGTCTGCCGCTGGCGCTGGGCAACGATATCTTCGGCCAGACCATCGTCAGCGATCTGACCAAGATGCCCCACCTGCTGGTGGCCGGTTCCACCGGCAGCGGCAAGTCGGTGTCTATCAACACCATGATTCTGTCGCTGCTGTATCGCTCTCATCCCGACGATGTGCGCATCATCATGGTCGATCCGAAGATGCTGGAGTTGTCGATCTACGAGGGGATTCCCCACCTGCTGCTGCCGGTGGTGACCGATCCGAAAAAAGCCTCCCTGGCGCTGGGCTGGGCGGTGCGCGAAATGGAGCGCCGCTAT
>JAMOOS010000044.1 GCA_027065245.1 Desulfuromonadaceae bacterium
GACCGCTGCTGGCCAGCGCCAAGGTGATACCGATGGTGGCACTGCTGCTCTGCACGATGATGGTAAGCAGTGCGCCGATACCAACGGCAAGTAGATGATTATCGCCAACCATGGTGAAGATATGACGGAATTCTTCACTATGCTTCACCGGGTCAAAAGCGTGCTTCATCACTGTAAGACCGTAAAACAGAATACCGAAACCGAGGATTATCTCGCCGATATAAGCCCAGCGTTTCTGCTTGGAAAACATTTTTAACCCGACGCCGATGCCGATGGCGGGCAGCGCGTACTTGGTTATCTTAAAAGCGATGAGCTGAGCGGTAACGGTGGTGCCGATATTGGCGCCCAGCACCACGCCGATGGCCTGCATCAGTGACATCAGCCCGGCATTGACAAATCCCACCACCATAACCGTTGTGGCACTCGACGACTGGATAATGGCGGTAACCGCCAAGCCGACAAACGCCGCCACATAGCGGTTGCTGGTCAGAGCCGCCAGAATTTTGCGCATCCGGTCGCCAGCTACTTTCTGCAGACCTTCCGACATGACCTTCATGCCGAACAGGAACAGACCCAAACCTCCCATCAGACCGAACAGCAGTTTCTGACTAAGCAAAACAGACATTTAGCTTACCTCCCCCGTATTAATTCAATCCTTGTACGCATTAAAAAACCACGGAAATATATACGATAGCACCTGTCGTTACAACAGCAATTACTTCACAAACAGCTAACCGTTTGCGGCAACGTACTCCGCCAGGCTGCGCAACGACTGCAATACTTCCCGCCCCGATGTCTCACCGCCGATACGCACGCCAAATCGGCGCTGCACCGCCACCACAATCTCCACCGCATCAAGAGAGTCGAGCCCAAAGGGCGATTGTTCACCGATAAGGGCGGCATCAGCATCAACAATGTCAGGAACATCCTCCTGAATATGGCAGGCTTCTATAATTAAATCACGCAGTTGCGGCAACAGCTCGTCAACAGTCATACTCGGCAATTTCACTCCATTAAATCACTTATTCAACCAATGCGGCAAAACGGCAGCGGCGTCAATTGTGCCGCAGCGCCGCACAGCGCCACGCCAACAGCACACACAGGGTAAAACACGCCAGCAATGCCGTCAGCTGTGGGACAATATCGCATAATGAGCCGCCGCGCAATAATAGAACCTGACAGGCGCTTATGGCCCAGCCCAAAGGGGAGATTACGCTGATGTGCTGCATCAGTTGCGGCATCATGAATACCGGCACCATTATCCCCCCTAACGCGGCGGCAATGACAATGGATACCGCCGCAATCATTATTGCCTGTTGGGCGCTACGCGCCACGGTGCCCAGCAGCACACCGAAGCCGCATGCCGCCAGTCCGGCGGCGGCGGCCACCACCAGCAATGCCGCCAGATTACCATGGAGCCGGAACACATCGGTTCCAAGCAGCGGCAGAATATATCTGCCCACGGCAATCATAAGCAGAAACTGGATAACGGCAATAATTTCAAACACCATAAGCCGCCCCAGCAACGGTTCCAGGCGCCAGCCGGGCGCGGCGCGCAGGCGGACAAAAATACCGCTGTCGCGCTCGTGCAGCAGCATCCCCGCCAGGGGCAGCACCAGAAAAAACACCCCGAACACCGACCAGGCTGGCACATTGTGTTCCACCGATGTGGGCATGGCGTGGGCACTGCCGACAGGGTGCAACCGGGCGCGGAGCAACGGCGCCGCCACCGCCGCGCCATCAATCGGCATGGGATGGCTGGCCAGCAGTTGCGCATACATGGGGCCGAGTTGCTCACTTACATAGCGCTCTATCTGCGCCGGTAGCAACTGGCGCATCAGGCGCAGACGGATACGCGCCTGTTCACCGGCCAACAGTTGCCGCATCATGGCGGAGATAGCGGCGCGCAGACCGCCATGTACGGCAGGATCGAAAAAATAATCGACTTCAACCGGTTTTGCCGCAACGGTGCGGCCATTGAACGCGGCCACCATCTGCTGCCGCGCCCGCTGCTGCAACGCGTTACTTGTACCGGCCGGGATAAACACCCCCACCTGAAAAGCACCGTCCGCCACTTGTCGCCGCGCCGCGTGCAATGGATATTCCCTGCCGACGGTACTTATACTAAAAGCGCCGCTCTGCTCAAGATGGGCGCGCAGTGCCGTACTTACGTCAGCGTTATCGTGATCCACCAGCAGCAGCTTTATGGTGGTGCCGCCGGATATTTTGAGCAGATTGTCCTGTACCAGGCAGACGATAAGCACCAGCGCCACCGGCATTACAAACAATACCGCCAGGCCGCCGCGATCGCGGCGCAGCAGGTGGATATCGCGCAGAAAAAACGCCCATATTCTAATCAATGCGGCAGTCACTGGCGTTGCCATTCCTTCAGTCGCGCGGCGCACGGCCGGTCAGGGTGATAAACAGCTCTTCAAGGGTGGTGCATTTGTGGCGGGCCAGCAATGGCGCCACCTCCCCCGCCGCCACGGCACGCCCGGCGTCCATGATGACCACCCGCGAACACAACTGTTGCGCCTCTTCCATATAGTGGGTGGTGTAAACCATGCTCGTACCGGCGCGATTGAGAGCAAGTAGATGATCGAGAATCAGCCGCCGCGACTGCGCGTCGATGCCCACCGTCGGTTCGTCGAGAAACAGCAGTTGCGGCTGATGCACAATACCCAGCGCCAGGTTGGCGCGTCGTTTCATGCCGCCGGAAAAAGTATCCACTCGCTGGTCGAGCATCTCCTCCAGCGCCACGGCGGCGGCGCTCTGCTGTAAGCGTTGCACCAGGCGCGCACCGTTCAAGCCGTACAGCCGGGCGAAAAAGGTGATGTTTTCGCGCAGGGTAAGGGTTGGATAGAGGGCGTTTTCCTGCGGCACCAGGCCGATAATAGCGCGCGGCGGCGAGGTGGAACCGTTGATGACAACCGTGCCGCTGTCGGGGCGCAGCAGCGCCGCCAGCATGGCGATGGTGGTGGTTTTACCGGCACCGTTGGCGCCGAGCAGACCGAGAATCTCTCCACGCCGCACCTCAATATCTAAATCGTCAACCGCCGCTCTGTCCATGCCGGGATAACGCTTGCTCAGCGCGGTGGCCGTAAGGATGCACGCCGCCGCGCTCACGATTTCACCGTGGCGACCAAAGCGCGGAAGAACTGTTCCTCGCGCTGTGCCTGCTGCTCCACCATGGCGGCCAGCTCGGCAACAGAAGCGGCGTCCTCCTGCCCCTTGCAGCGGCGTGTCGCCTGTACGGCAAACTCGCGCCAGCCGTCACCGATGGCGGTAAGGGCACTGGCGTGCTCCTGCAGCGCTGGCCGCTGCAACAAGGTGGCCGCCTCCTGCAGAAAGGCGGCGTAGATAAAACGGAAGCCGGCACCGCCGGTACCGATCTCCTCCTGCATGCGCACCAGTTGCGCCAGCGCCGACAACGCCTTGCGCCGACCGTATTTCTTTTCCCAGCGTCCCATGTCCCGCGCCAGCATCCGCATACCGCGCACTCCGGCAATAGGAACAGGCGCCAGCATATCGCGACAGACAGCGCGAATGGCCGAAGCGACAACCGCAGGCAGCCTGGCGGCTGATGGAACGGCACTGAAGTAGTAGCAACGTCCCCTGGGCGCCAACGTACCGGCGGCAAAGCGGGCCCGGCACAGATCGTCAGCCGGACAACGCACCACCTCCGCCATCACCGGATCGCTGACGATGTAGTCGTCACCGTCACGAGCAATGACCAGCAGATTATGAGCGTTAAAATGAAAGCGCAGCGCCG
>JAMOOS010000045.1 GCA_027065245.1 Desulfuromonadaceae bacterium
ACTCGCCCAGCATCTCGTAACACAGGCGGTAACGATCCACCTTGAACGGATGGCACTCGCCGTAGGAATACTCGCTAAAGCGGCGGGAATATATCAACGCAAACGATTCTGACACCGTATCACCCCACATGTGCAGCTATTGCCGGCGGCACAACAACCTTTTCAGCGATTACTGTACCCATCCGTTTTGGGCACCATCTGGCACCTGGTGGTGATTATGACTGAAGTACAGTGCGATTGCCAGCATTACCCACTACAACCAGGTTTCGCAAACCTACAGCATTGCCGTGGCTGCCATCAATCAGTGCTACCGTAGCCACAAGGGTTATTTTTCTGCCAGTTCCAGGCGTCGGCACACATCCGGGTCAAGTCGTATTGGGCGCGCCAGTTCAGCAGTCGTTCCGCCTTGCTGGTATCGGCATAACAGGTAGCGATATCGCCCGGTCTTCTGGCGACAATGCGATAAGGGATCTTACGTCCGCTGATCTGTTCGAATGCGGCCACCATCTCCAATACCGAATAGCCCCGCCCGGTACCTAAGTTGACCGTAAGTACCTGCAACTGCTGATGCAGGACCTCAAGGGCACTTACGTGACCACGTGCCAGATCGACGACGTGGATATAATCACGCACACCGGTTCCATCCGGTGTCGGGTAATCGTCGCCAAACACCTGCAGGTACTCACGCCGCCCCACCGCTACCTGGGCGATAAATGGCAGCAGATTGTTGGGAACACCGCGCGGATCTTCACCGATAAGACCGCTTGAATGTGCGCCGACAGGGTTAAAATAACGCAACAGGGCAATTTTCCAGGTGGGATCAGCACGATGCAGATCACGCAGTATTTCCTCTATCATCAGCTTGGTGCGACCGTATGGATTAGTGGCCGATACAGGAAAATCCTCGTCTATGGGCACTCGTTCCGGGTCACCGTACACGGTAGCCGAGGAGCTGAATACCAGCTTACGGCAACCACAACGTGCCATCACGTCGCACAACACCAGTGTAGAATCGATATTGGTGGCGTAATAGCGCAAAGGCTGCGCCACCGACTCACCAACTGCTTTCAGACCGGCAAAATGGATCACCGCTTCTATTGGGTGGCGGTTAAAAATCTTTTCCAATGCAGCACCATCACGTACATCATGTTGATAAAAGGTAATATCTTTACCGCTTATCTGCTCCACACGCCGCAATGCTTCTATATTGGAGTTGCACAGATTATCGACACAAATTACATCGTAACCGCTTTTCAACAATTCCACACAGGTGTGGGAACCGATATAACCGGCGCCGCCGGTAACCAGAATATTCATATCGTTTCTCTTATCAGCCCTGCTGCCAGTCTATACAGCGTCTCAGCAAGGCGGTGGTAGATGGATCATGTCCGGAAATCTGCTCGCCGGACAGCTCCATGTCTATGGTTCCTGCCAACTGTTTACCCAGTTCAACACCCCACTGGTCGAAGGAATTTACATCCCAGATAACGCCCTGAACAAAGGTGCGATGCTCATATAAAGCCAGCAGTGCGCCAAGGGTATGCGGGGTAAGTTTGTTGTAGATGATGGTGTTTGACGGACGGTTACCACTGAATATCCGATGCGGCAGCAAAGCGGCAATCTTCGTTTCATCCATACCGGCGGCACGCAGCTCGGAACGCACAGTTGCACCATCGCGCCCTTTCAACAACGCTTCGGCCTGTGCCAGGCAATTAGCCAGCAGAAAACGCTGCTGTTGCGGATAATGGTTATCGCCAACGCTGGCGGCACAGATAAAATCGCACGGTACAAACACCGGACTTTGATGCAGCCGCTGATAAAAGGCGTGCTGCCCTTCGATGCCGATATGTCCCCACACTACCGGCGCGGTAGGATAACCGATTCCATGTCCGCTACAGGTGCAACTTTTACCGTTGCTTTCCATATCCAGTTGCTGCAGCCAGTCCGGCAACAGACGCAGGGCGTTATCGTATATAAGCAGGGCATAGCTGTCGCGATAAAAGAAGTTATTGTACCACACACCAATCAGAGCCAAAAGTACCGGCATATTTTGTTCCAGGGACGCCGTGCGAAAATGACAGTCCATGGCATAAGCGCCGTCAAGCAACTGATCAAACACCTCCATACCGTGTGCTATGGCAATGGGCAGGCCGATGGCCGACCACAACGAATAGCGCCCACCAACCCAGTCCCACATGGCAAAACGATTATCAGCACTTATGCCAAATTCAGCCACAGCCTCGCAGTTGGCTGACACGGCGACAAAATGACGTGCCACTGCCGCTTCCCCCATGGCACTGCACAGCCAGGCGCGCGCGGCGGCGGCGTTTAGCATGGTTTCGCGCGTGGTAAATGATTTGGATGAGATGATAAACAGGGTTGTGGCCGGGTCAAGACGGGCCAGCAAACGCTGCAATGCGACAGGATCAATGGTGGAAACAAACTCGGTGCGTACAGCTCCTGCGCCCATGCAGTGTTCCAGCGCTCTGGTAACCAGCCGCGGGCCAAGATCGGAGCCGCCGATGCCGATATTTACCACCGTGTTTATGGGGGCACCGCTATGACCGCGCCAGGTTCCGCTACGCAAAGCATTGACAAGACCACGCATCTGCTCCAGTGTGGCTCGCACCTGCGGCATCACATCGACACCATCGACAGTTATAACGGCCAGTTTATCCCGACAGCGCAAAGCCGTATGCAAAGCCGCGCGCCCTTCGGTCACATTGACTGGCACACCGCTGAACATCTCCTCTATCCGCTGCTGCAGACGACACTCCCGCGCCAGTTCCAGCAACAGTTTCATAGTGGTGGCGTCGACAATATTACGCGAAAAATCGCACACAATATCGCCCCACTCCAGCGAAAACGCCTGCGCCCTGCCGCCATCGGCGGCAAACATATCACGCATGTCAGCGCCGACCATCTCCCGCTGATGCTCCTCTAGCCGCTGCCATGATTTAAGTTGATTACGCATTGTCACCATCACCTCCCGGTTACATCATAACCATCTTGTTTACTCTATTGATGATGCTGGTATAATAGGCTATCCACCTCTGATTAACAATCATAAATTGGGTTTTCTTCGCACAAAATATTTTAATATTTTCCATTCATCAGGAGAGATTATGCCAGCAGCCCCGCAACGTAACCATCGTGTCCACATAACTGTTTCCGGCCGGGTACAGGGAGTTGGCTTCCGTTACTTTACCCAGAAAAAGGCACTGGCCAACAATGTTACCGGCTGGGTTAAAAACCTCCCCGACGGCAGAGTGCATGCGGTACTGGAAGGCTATGAGAACGATGTGGCCGAAGTTATCAATCTGTGTCGCCGCGGTCCGGAACACGCAGCAGTGGAACACATGGAAATTTCAGTAGAACAGCCCACTGGCGAATTCTCTACCTTTACCATCCGCTAATCAGGTCGGATTACTGAAGCAGCCACAGCGACAATTGTGGCACATAGGTAATAACCGCAACACAGGCAAGTAGAATAACAAGAAACGGCAAAGTAGAGCGATACAGGGCAGCAACAGGGCGATTGAAGCGATAACTGGCGATAAACAGGTTCATCCCCACCGGCGGCGTCAGATAGCCGATCTGCATATTGGCAAGAAAGATGATCCCCAAATGTACCGGATGGAT
>JAMOOS010000046.1 GCA_027065245.1 Desulfuromonadaceae bacterium
GTATCTCTATGCTCAAGATCGCACTATGCTACTTCACCCTGTTTCCAGTAGAATGTTACAGCAGGATGTGCCTGTTGGTGCGAACAAACTGTTTGACAAAGCCCTGACCGGTTGGGAAGGCACCGGTTTTACCGTCAATTCGCGCGGGCTTAGAGCTGTTGCTACCTTTAAGCACTTAAAAAGCGTCCCGTGGATATTAGCCTCAAATTATCCTGTTGCCGAAGCGTTTGTACCCTCGCAGCAGGCTGGTAAGTTGTTGGTAATTATTATTGCGGTGCTGGTGTTGATCAATGCGCTGGTCTCATGGTTGGTGGTGCGCTCTATTTTGCAGCCTGTTGCCACCTTGACTGCCCATCTGCGTCAATTGGACAGTTCCACTGCTGCCCAACAACAGATTGCGCTGCCGGCAAAACTGTCTCCCGAGTTGAAGCTGCTGTTCGATAACTTTAACAATCAGATAGCTGCACAAAACCTTCAGCAGGAGAAACTGGCCCTCAAGGCGCAAAAGCTAAAGCAACAGACACAGCGGTTAGAGCGTGAGATCGAAGCACATCAACAGACTGAAGCGCAACTGCGTCAACTCTCAGATAAGTATTTAGCTCATGCGACCTTGATGCAAAGCGTGTGCGACAATGTCCCCGATCTCATCTGGGCCAAGGATCTCCAGCATCGCTACATCTTCACTAATAAAGCCAACAACGACACGTTGCTCTTGGCGCGCACTGCCGATGAACCCATCGGCAAAACGCACGATTATTTTGTCCAGCGCATCGTTGCGGAACATCCTGACCAGGCCGATGTATATAGATTCAGTGAGCTGTGCGCTGAATCCGATGCTGCCACTCTGGCCAGCGAGCAGCCGATGACTTTTTGTGAGAGCGGTTATGTTTTAGGCCAGATGGTCTGCCTCGATGTCTATAAAGCGCCCCTCTATAACGCCGCTGGTGACTTGATCGGCACGGTCGGTTCAGCGCGTATTGTCACGCGTGAGAAACAGTTGGAACGGCAAACTGAGCATTTAGCGCGTTTGTACCGCGTGCTGTCGGAAGTGAATCAACATATTGTCCGCAAATCGCAGCCGTTGGAACTGTTTCAATTTGTCTGCGATACTCTGGTAGCCGATAAGGTTTTTCGCATGGCATGGATTGGCGTGTCCCAGGAGAGTGGTGGTTATGCGGCGGCGGCGGTGGCCGGGATGACTGCGCAACAACAGGCGGTGTTGCAAACGTGTCAGGCGTGCGTGGATGATGGGGTATGGTTTGTCAATGATATCTCTGCTGACAACTATCGGCAATTGCTGCCACTGCCACTACAGCGGCTCTACGAACATTCGCCGTTTGTCTCCATAGGCGGGTTTCCCCTGCGCCCCGAAACAGCCGCTCCGGCAATATTGGTGATTATCCCGCAAGAGGCGGCGGTGTTCGCGCACCCCGATTACCAGCGGTTAATTGATGAGTTGGTCGGTGATATAGAGTTTGCTGTGGATGTTGCCACCCAGGAACAACGTCAGGCTCACAACATCCGCCAACTGGAGTTGGCGGCGACGGTTTTTGCCAACAGCAGTGAAGGTATTGTTGTTACCGATGCCGATGAGAAGATTCTATCGGTCAATCGCGCCTTTTGCGAGATCACCGGCTATAGTGCCGACGAAGTTATCGGCGATACGCCGCGGTTGCTTAAATCGGACCGCCATGAGCGTGATTTTTATCAGGCTATGTGGCGCGCTATTAATGAAACGGGGCACTGGCAGGGGGAAATTTGGAACCGACGCAAAAGTGGTCAGGTGTATCCAGAACAACTTTCGATTAGCGCTGTATACTCTGCCGAAGGTGAAGTAACCAATTATATTGCTATTTTTAGTGATATCAGCAAGGTGAAAGAGTCGGAACAGCTGCTGGAACATCTGCAGTGGCGCGATGCTTTAACCGATCTGCCCAATCGGCACATGTTCGTAAACCTGTTGGAGCAGGCTATTGAGGCGGCTAAACGCAACAGCCAACCTTTGGCGCTACTGTGTCTGGATCTTGATAATTTTAAAGATATTAACGATGGCTTTGGCTTTGTTGTTGGCGATAAATTATTAATACAAATGGCTCAACGCCTACGCAAACGAATTCGCAGCAGTGATATCGTTGCCAGATTGGGCGGGGATGAATTTGTTGTTCTGTTAACTGATATAGAAAATATTGATGCGGTTACCCGCTTAGCCGCCAATCTGTTAGAACTGGCGGAGCAACCGTTTAGCCTTGATGACGGTGGGCAGGTGCAACTGAGCACCAGTATTGGCATAGCAATGTTCCCTGAACATGGTGATACTGCCATGGAATTGTTGCAAAAAGTTGATTCAGCGGTTTATCTGAGTAAACAGCGCGGGCGCGACCAGTTTGCCTACTACAGCGAAGAGATGACTGCGCAAGCGTTGGAACGTGTCAAGATGGGCAATCTTCTGCGCCACGCCATGGAGAATGACGAATTACAGGTATATTACCAACCGCAGGTGGATATCCGTAGCGGCAGCATAGTTGGTGCCGAAGCATTGATGCGCTGGAATTGCCCGCAGTTGGGCATGGTTCCCCCCCATCGCTTTATCCCCCTGGCCGAAGAGCTGGGTTGTATTGTTGCCATGGGTGAATGGATTTTGCGTACGGTGTGCAGGCAGGGACGAACATGGTTAGACGCCGGTAAGCAGCCGCTTACGCTGGCGGTAAACTTATCGGCGGTGCAGTTTTATCAGGACGATATTGTTCAAAACGTCGCCGATATCCTTGCCGAAACAGGTTTTCCGGCAAACTTGCTGGAACTTGAGGTTACCGAGTCGCTGTTGATGCACAACGAACAACAAACCATTGCCCGCCTGCATGAATTACATCAGCTTGGTATCACTTTGGCGATGGACGATTTTGGTACCGGCTATTCGTCGTTAGCTTATTTGAAGTATTTTCCCCTCGATGTGCTTAAAATTGATAAATCCTTTGTTGACGATCTACCTCATGGCCCAGCCGATTGTAAAATGGTTAGCGCTATTATTCACATGGGTAAGGGCCTGGGGCTGAAACTGTTGGCCGAAGGGGTCGAGAGGCAGGAACAGCTCGATTATCTTCAAGCAGGGGGTTGTGATAGCTATCAGGGTTATTATTGCAGTAAACCGCTGCCCGCAATGGAATTTATCGCTTTGCTGAGCGCACAAAATGAGGAGCGCGACGATGAAAAAACAGGGCAAACTAATCACACTAATTGAATTGTTCTATCCATCTGCGGTTATTTTACCGGCAATACTAGTTCTGGTTTGTACGTTGTTTATGGCAAGCCCCGTGTCGGCCCGCCCTCTGCGCTTTGCCGCTATACCGCTGTTGAACAAAGCTGACATGATTCAGCAGTTTGCCCCTTTTTGCGATTATATAGCGACAATCACCCAACGACCGGTTGAGCTTGTATATTACGAAAGCTACCAGACATTACTCGATGCATTGGCTAGCAACAATCTGGATCTCGCTTATCTCGGCCCATTACCGTATGCAGCTTTAACGAGTAAAAACGCTGGTTTCGAGCCTGTCGTCCGCTTTATCAACAGTGATGGCAGCACCAGCTATACCTGCGCCCTGGTAACATTTGGTTGCTATACTCCCAGACCAGGCGCA
>JAMOOS010000047.1 GCA_027065245.1 Desulfuromonadaceae bacterium
GCCATTGTGCGCGATATCCTTGGCGGAAATTGCGGGCCAAAACGGGATGTGGTGCTGCTCAACAGCGCCTATGCCCTGCATGCTGCAGCGGTGGCGCGTGATATTGAAGAAGGCTTGCAGCTGGCCGCAGCCGCCATCGACAGTGGCGTGGCCGCCGATAAACTCGAAGCCCTGATCAGGATCAGCAACTCATGATTCTCGACAAGATTCTGGCGCAGAAGCGGGTCGAAGTACAGGCCGCCAAAGAGCGCCTGCCCCTGAGTGAGTTACAGCGGCAACTGGACGGATGTGCGCCCACACGCGGTTTTACCGCGCGTCTGCGTCGCAATAGTGCCGTTGGCGCCAGCGCGATTATTGCCGAGGTGAAGAAAGGTTCGCCGTCAAAAGGGATCATACGCGCCGATTTTGATCCGGAGCAGATCGCTGCCGGTTATGCCGCTGCCGGTGCCAGTTGCCTGTCGGTGCTGACCGACGAGGAGTTTTTTTTCGGTCATCTCGATTATCTGCGCCGCATTGCCGCAGTGGTGGATATCCCGCTGCTGCGCAAGGACTTTATCGTCGATTCGTACCAGATATATCAGGCGCGCCGGTACGGTGCCGATGCCATCCTTCTTATCGTCGCCGCCCTGACACTGGAGCAGCTGCGTGAGTTTTACGCTGTCGCCGCCACCCTGCAGTTGGACGTGCTGCTGGAAGTGCACAACGAGGCGGAACTGGAGGTGGCGCTGCAGACACCGTGTACCCTGCTGGGAATAAACAACCGCTGTCTTAAAACCTTTGTTACCGACCTGAGCGTCAGTGAACGATTGCTGCAGCGGGTGCCGGAAGAGATGCTGGTGGTGGCTGAAAGCGGCATTAACAGCCGCGCCGATGTGGAGCGGTTGCAGCGCGCCGGTGCCCGGGCGTTTCTTGTCGGCGAGAGCCTGATGCGCGAGGCCGATATCGGTGCCAAGCTGCGCGAACTGCGTGGTGTCACTCATGCGGGTTAAAATCTGTGGTATAACTGACGCTGCTGACGCTCACGACGCCGTGGCCGCCGGTGCCGACGCCCTGGGGTTTGTGTTTTACCACGCCAGCAAACGTTGTATCAGTGCCGCCGCCGCGCGGGAGATTATTGCCCAACTGCCGCCGTTTGTCAGCAAGGTGGGGCTGTTTGTCAACGCTGACCGCGCCGAGATTGAGCATACCGTGGCGTATTGTGGCTTGGATACGCTGCAGTTGCACGGTGATGAAACAGCGCAGCAGTGCCGCTATGCCGGGGTAAAGGTGATCAAGGCGTTGCGAGTGCGCGGCGAACTTGCCGCCGCCGAAGTTGCCAGCTATCCGGTCGACGCCATTTTGCTGGACGCCTGGTCGGATAAGGACTACGGCGGTACCGGTGAGTTGTGTCGCTGGGATGTGGCGGCAAAGCTGGCAGCGCAGTTTCCCATCATATTGGCGGGAGGGCTAAACGCCGCTAACGTCGCCGCTGCCATTGCGGCGGTGCGGCCGTATGCCGTAGATGTTTCCAGCGGCGTAGAATTGGCGCCGGGACGCAAGGACCGGGCAAAAGTGGGCGCCTTTATTGCCAACGCAAAACAATGCCGGAGAGTACAGCATGTATAACTATCCTGATAAAAATGGACATTTCGGCCAGTTCGGTGGCCGCTACGTGGCTGAGACCCTGATGCCAGCGCTGCTGGAACTTGAACAGGCCTATAACGCCGCTGTGGCCGACAGCGATTTTCAGCGCCGCTTTGACTATTATCTGAATAACTATGTTGGCCGTCCCAGCCCGTTGTACTATGCCGAGCGTCTCAGTCAGCACCTGGGTGGAGCTAAAATCTACCTGAAGCGCGAAGATCTTAATCATACCGGCGCGCACAAGGTCAACAACACCGTCGGTCAAGTGCTGCTGGCGCGCTGCATGGGCAAAAAAAAGGTGATCGCCGAAACCGGCGCCGGTCAGCACGGCGTGGCCACCGCCACCGTGGCGGCTCGTTTCGGTCTCGAGTGCGACGTATTTATGGGTACCGAGGATATCCGCCGCCAGTCCCTCAACGTGTTCCGCATGAAACTGCTCGGAGCGCGGGTGCACGGTGTAACCAGCGGTACCGCTACCCTCAAAGACGCCATGAACGATGCCCTGCGTTACTGGGTGACCAACGTGCGTGATACCTTCTACGTTATCGGCACCGTGGCCGGTCCCCATCCGTACCCGCAGATGGTGCGCGATTTTCAGGCGGTGATTGGCCGTGAAGCGCGGGCGCAGATACTGGAAGCGGAAGGCCGTCTGCCCGATGTGGCGCTGGCGTGTATCGGCGGCGGTTCCAATGCCATGGGGCTGTTTTACCCGTTTGTCAACGATGAACAGGTGCGCCTGATCGGAGTAGAAGCGGCGGGGCTGGGGCTGGACAGTAAGCATGCCGCCAGCATCAGTGCCGGTCGCGTCGGTGTGTTGCACGGCAACAAAACCTATCTGCTGCAGAATGACGACGGCCAGATTGAACACGCTCATTCCATCAGTGCCGGGTTGGACTATCCCGGTGTGGGGCCGGAGCATGCCCTGCTCAACGAAATAAAGCGGGCCGAATACTGTGCCGTAGATGATGATGAAGCCTTGGAAGCGTTTAAAACGCTTACCCGCTTAGAGGGGATTATCCCGGCGCTGGAGAGCGCTCACGCCATTGCCCAGGTGATAAAACTGGCGCCGCAGATGAAACAGGAGCAGATTATTATTGTCTGCCTGTCCGGCCGCGGCGACAAGGATATGCATACTGTCGCCGACGCCTTTGGAGTAACACTATAATAAAACAAGAGAGAAACCATGCGTTTTGATGAGTTAGACCTGCCGTCGCAGGTATTGCAGGGGATTGAACAACTGGGGTTCGAAGAACTTACCCCGGTGCAGGAACAGGCGCTGCCCCTGGCGTTGGCCGGCAAGGATGTGGCCGCCCAGGCGCAGACCGGCACCGGTAAAACTGCCGCCTTTCTGCTGGCGCTGTTTACCCGCCTGCTGCAGACGCCACGTGCCAGCGCCGCCGAGCCGCGCGCCCTCATCATCGCCCCCACCCGCGAGCTGGTGATGCAGATCTGCAGCGATGCCGAACAGTTGGGCAAATTCTGCCCGCTGAAGGTGGTGCCGATTTTCGGCGGTATCGATTATGAAAAACAGCGCCAGAAACTTATCGACGGTGTCGATGTGATTGTCGCCACGCCCGGTCGTCTTATCGACTATTCCAAACAGAAGGTGTTTTCCTTCAAAAAGGTGGAAGTGCTGGTGATTGACGAAGCCGACCGCATGTTCGATATGGGGTTTATCAGCGACCTGCGCTACATTTTGCGCCGGTTGCCCGGTTTTGACACCCGCCAGACCATGCTGTTTTCCGCCACACTGTCGCCACGGGTGATGGAGCTGGCCTACGATTTTATGAACAACGCCGAAAAGGTGGAGATTGAACCGGAACAGGTGACCGCCGTCGGTGTAGAGCAGATTGTCTACCATGTGGGGCGCAAAGAGAAACTGCCCCTGCTTATGTGGCTGCTCAACGAGCGGATGGCCGATGGCAAGGTGATGCTGTTTGCCAATACCAAGCGCGAAACCGAATACGTTACCAAAGTGCTGCAGGCCAACGATTACAAGGCGGCCCAG
>JAMOOS010000048.1 GCA_027065245.1 Desulfuromonadaceae bacterium
TAGAGATGGTAATGCCCGGCGACAACATCGCCATGACTGTAGACTTGATAACCCCCATCGCCATGGACAAAGAGCTGCGTTTCGCCATCCGCGAAGGTGGTCGTACTGTTGGCGCCGGTGTTGTCAGTGAAATTGTTGAGTAATCGAGGTTAGCTAATGTCCAGCCAAAAAATAAGAATCCGCCTGAAAGCGTACGATCATAAATTGCTTGATATGGCTGTAAATGAAATTGTCGATACGGTAAAGCGTACCGGCTCCCGTCTGGCGGGGCCGATTCCGTTACCCACAGTGATAAATAAATACTGTGTGTTGCGCGGTCCGCACGTAAACAAGAAGAGTCGCGAGCAGTTCGAGATCCGTACGCACAAGCGTCTGGTAGACATTCTCGATCCCACGCAGCAGACTGTCGACGCGCTGATGAAACTGGATCTGTCGGCGGGTGTATTTGTTGAGATAAAGCTGTAAGGCAACAGGTTAAATAAATAAGGATAGTGTGATGGTAAACGGAATTCTTGGAAAAAAACTGGGTATGACCCAGATATTTACCGAGAGTGGTACACGCATCCCCGTTACAGTGATTGAAGCCGGGCCTTGCACGGTGGTACAGAAAAAAATCACGGAAACAGACGGGTATGAAGCGGTACAGCTCGGATTTGGGGCGCAAAAAGCGCACCGTGTAAACAAGCCTAGGGCTGGTCATTTTGCCAAGGCGGGCAAGGGTATGTTCGCATACCTGCGTGAAGTAGGCGGCGATGTTTCCGACTGTGAGGTGGGTACGGAGATAACCTGCGCCGATGTCTTTACCGCCGGAGATGTGGTGGACGTGACTGGTGTCAGCAAGGGTAAGGGCTTTCAGGGTGTTATGAAGCGCTGGAACTTTTCCGGTGGTCGCAGCACACACGGCTCCAAGTTTCATCGTGCTCCAGGTGCCATTGGCTGTAGCGCGTGGCCTTCGCATGTGTTCAAGGGCAAGAAGATGGCAGGCCAGATGGGAAATGAGCGCGTAACGACCCAGAACCTTGAGATTGTCGATGTGCGAGCTGAGCAGAATCTGATTCTGGTCAAGGGTGCGGTTCCTGGCCCCAAGAATGGTCTGGTTACTATACGCAAAGCTGTCAAGGCCTGAGCCGGACCAGTGGTTGTAGGGGAGAAAGTGGTATGGCAAATATAGCAGTTTACGATAAACAGAAAAACCAGGTGGCGGAGCGTGAACTCAGTGATGCTGTGTTCAACGCCGATATTAAGGAATATCTGGTTCATGATGTAGTGCGCTACCAATTGGCGGCGCGGCGTCAGGGTACTGCAGCTTGTAAGAATCGCAGTGCTGTGGCTGGTGGTGGTAAAAAGCCTTTTAAGCAAAAAGGTACTGGTAACGCCCGTCAGGGTACAGTCACTGCGCCCAATCATGTCGGAGGTGGTGTCGCGTTTGGCCCCTCACCGCGCAATTATGCTTTCAAGCTTAACCGCAAGGTTAAGAAACAGGCATTGTGTTCGGCATTGTCGGCGCGTTTCAAAGGTGAAAAGCTCACTGTCTTGCAGGATCTCAAGCTGGATGCCATCAGCACCAAGGGGTTCAAGCAGATTGTTGATACCTTTGAATTTAGTGATGCGCTGTTTGTTGTTGGGGAGCCCAATCCGGAAGCGGAACTGTCGGCGCGCAACCTGCGTAACGTGAAGGTTCTTCGTGCGGACGGTGTGAACGTTTATGACGTTCTTAAATACTCCAACCTGGTACTTACAGTGGATGCAGTTGAGCATCTGGAAGGGGTGTTGGCGTAATGAAACCGTTGCATCAGGTGTTGAAGAAGCCTTTGATTACCGAGAAAACTGCTATGCAAAAAGAGTCCGATGGGCGGGTAGTTTTTGAGGTGGCCATGGATGCCAATAAAATCGAGATAAAACAGGCTGTGGAAAAGGCTTTCGACGTGAAGGTTGAAAGTGTGAATACCATGATTGTCGCTGGCAAGATCAAGCGTGTTGGTCGGCAGTTTGGCAAACGACCTAATCGGAAGAAAGCATTTGTTACTCTCGCCGAAGGCAGCAATATCGACTTCTTTGGTGTTTGATAACAGTCTAAGGGATACGGAGTAAGAATAATGGCGATTAAAAAGTTTAAGCCGACCTCGCCGGGTCGCCGCCACATGACGGCCTCAACCTTTGAGGAAGTTACAAAAGCGACACCTGAAAAGTCACTGTTGGAGCCTTTGAAGAAATCAGGCGGCCGCAACAACAATGGTCGCATAACCAAGCGGCACACCGGTGGCGGACATAAGCGCAGGTATAGAATTATCGATTTCAAGCGGGATAAAAAAGAGATTCCGGCCAGGGTTGTTGCCATTGAGTACGACCCTAACCGCTCGGCGCGTATTGCCTTGCTGTGCTACGCTGATGGGGAGAAACGTTATATTTTGGCTCCGGTCGGTCTGGAAGTCGGGGCAGAAGTTGTCGCCAGTGAGAAAGCTGATATTCAGCCTGGCAATGCTATGACTATTCGCTCTATCCCTCTGGGTACTTGGGTGCATAACGTTGAGCTCAAGGTCGGCAAGGGAGGGCAGCTGGCGCGCAGTGCCGGTGCTTATGCCATGATTGCCGCTAAAGAAGGGCGTTATGCTCAGCTGCGACTGCCTTCCGGCGAGGTGCGGCTGGTGCTGCAGGATTGTTGCGCTACTATCGGTCAGGTAGGTAACGCAGACCATGAGAATGTCAAGATTGGTAAAGCCGGACGTAATCGTTGGCTGGGGAAACGCCCGCAGTCGCGTGGTGTGGTAATGAATCCGGTTGACCATCCACATGGTGGTGGCGAGGGTAAAAGCTCCGGAGGTCGACATCCTGTTACCCCGTGGGGGGTACCGACAAAGGGATATAAAACACGTAGCAACAAGCGTACTGATCGTTTCATCGTTCGGCGGCGGAACAAGTAGAGGAGTGAGTCGTGGCTAGATCTATAAAAAAAGGACCTTACGTCGAGGAAAGTCTGCTGCGTAAAGTTGATTTGGAAGGTGGCGCAACCGCCAATAAAGTAATCAAAACCTGGTCGCGTCGTAGCACGATCATACCTGAGTTCGTCGGTCATACTTTTGCTGTGCATAACGGTCGTAAGTTTTTGCCGGTGTATGTGACCGAGAATATGGTAGGTCATAAACTGGGTGAGTTTTCACCGACCCGGACTTACTACGGCCACGGTGCTGACAAGAAGTCTAAGAGAAAATAAACGCAACGGAGTTCCCGGATGGAAGCAAAAGCTAAGTTAAGATATGTCCGCATGTCGCCGCAGAAGGCACGGTTGGTTGTCGATATGGTACGCGGAAAAAATGTCCAAGATGCATTAAATATATTGCGTTTTTCCCCACAGAAGCCTGCAGGCATAGTAGCCGAGCTCCTTAAGTCGGCAGTGGCCAATGCAGAGCAGAAGGGGGTTGCTGATGTTGACAGGATGTACGTGAAAGCTATCACTGTCGACCAGGGGCCGTCGCTGAAGCGTTTTATCCCGCGGGCGCAGGGTCGTGCCAGCAAGATTCGTAAACCTACAAGTCACGTTCAGATTGTTCTGGACGAAATTTAGCTGATCAAGGAGGTGATAGTTTGGGCCAGAAAGTTCATCCTGTAGGATTTCGCCTGGGTGTAATCAGAACCTGGGAGTCGATGTGGTATGCGGATAGTGATTATTCTCAGTTTGTCCATGAGGATTTGAAACTGCGTGATTACCTGAAGAAGCGTCTTTACCATGCCGGTATCGCCAAGATTGAGATTGAGCGTGCCGCCGGGAAGATGAAGTTGAATATTTACGCTGCGCGTCCTGGCATAATCATTGGTAAGCGAGGTTCCGAGGTCGAAGCACTCAAGCTCGAACTGGCCAAACTCACCGACAAGGAAGTGTTCCTGAATATACAGGAAGTCCGTAAGCCGGAGATGAATGCTCAACTGGTTGCTGAGGGTGTTGCGCTGCAACTGGAACGGCGTGTAGCTTTCCGCCGTGCCATGAAACGCAGTGTCGGTCAGACCTTGCGCTTTGGCGCCCAGGGAATCAAAATCACATGCAGTGGCCGTCTTGGTGGTGCTGAGATGAGTCGTACCGAGTGGTATCGTGAGGGGAGAGTTCCCCTGCATACCATCCGCGCCGATATTGACTATGGTTTTGCTGAGGCGAAGACCACATATGGCATAATTGGGGTAAAGGTTCTCATCTTCAAGGGCGAAGTCCTTTCCAGGGAACAATAGGTTTGACAGATAGGAGTATGTAGTTATGTTGATGCCCAAGAAGGTTAAACATAGAAAACAGTTTAAAGGTCGTATGAAGGGTGCGGCGAAGGGGGCTACCGAGATCAACTTTGGTGATTTCGGTCTGCAGGCCACCAATCGCGGCTGGCTTTCTTCACGGCAAATCGAGTCGGCACGTCGTGCTATGACCCGTTATATAAAGCGTGGTGGTAAAATCTGGATTCGCTGCTTCCCCGACAAATCGCTTACCCGTAAAGCCGCTGAAACGCGTATGGGTAAAGGTAAGGGTTCGCCCGATAGTTGGGTTGCGGTAATTCGTCCGGGTCAGGTTTTGTATGAGATGCAGGGTGTTTCTGAGGAGATTGCCCGGGAAGCGTTCCGTCTGGCAGCTCACAAGCTGCCTGTTTCCACCAAGTTTGTTGCCAGGGAGGAGCTTTCAAATGACCGCTAAGGAATTGTCCGATCTTGAAGTGGATGAGCTGGAGAAGAAATCTCTGGAGCTGAGCCAGGAGTTGTTTGATCTGAAGTTTCAGCTGCATACGGGCCATCTTGAGAATACCGCAAGTATCTCTGCGCTGCGTAAGGATATTGCTCGGGTAAAAACTGTGTTGCGTCAGAAACGTGCACAACAGGTATTGGGGTAGATAGATATGGCAACTGAACGTCGAAATAAAAAGAAGCTCGTTGGTATTGTTACCAGTGACAAGATGGACAAGACCGTAGTCGTCAAGGTCGATACGCTGGTGCAGCATCCGGTTTATAAAAAATACCTGAAGCGCAGCACAAAATATAAGGCTCATGATGAGCAGAACCAGTGTGTTGTTGGTAATAAGGTGGTTATAACAGAGGCGCGCCCCCTTTCTCGTGACAAGCGCTGGCGTGTCAGCGAGATTCTCGAGAAAACGCTGTAGGCTAGGAGATTAGATAATGATTCAGATGCAGACAGTTCTTGATGTGGCAGATAATTCCGGTGCGCGGAAGCTTTGCTGTATCAAAGTGTTGGGCGGTTCCAAAAGGAAATATGCCGGGCTTGGAGATATCATCGTATGTTCGGTGCGTGAGGCCATGCCCAATTCCAAAGTAAAAAAGGGTGATGTGATTCGCGCAGTTATTGTGCGCACCGCCAAGGAAGTATCCCGCCCGGATGGATCGCGGATTCGTTTTGACAAAAATTCCGCTGTTGTCGTCAACGCCGCCGGTGAGCCAGTGGGTACCCGTATCTTTGGACCAGTTGCGCGTGAGTTGCGTGCGCGGCGCTTTATGAAAATCGTATCCCTGGCACCTGAGGTGCTCTGATACGGCTTGGAGAATATACAAAGATGGCTGCAAAAAAGTTTCATGTAAAAAAGGGTGATCTTGTGCAGGTGATGGCTGGCAAGGAGAAGGGCAAGCAGGGCAAGGTTCTGCGGGTGTTCTTCGATAAGAACCGGCTTACTGTCGAGAATCTGAATATGGTTAAGCGGCATGTCCGCCCTTCTCGCCAGAATCAGGATGGGGGCATCGTGGAAAAAGAGGCACCGCTCTCAGTTTCTAACGTAATGCTGGTTTGCAGTGCGTGTAACCAACCAACCAGGACTGGTATGCGGTTGCTGGAGAATGGTGACAAGGCTCGTTTCTGCAAAAAATGTAACGAGATTGTTGACAAGTAACGGAGATTTGAATGGCCAGGTTGAAAGATAAATATACGGATGAGCTCGCTCCCAAACTGCTCAAGGATCTGCAGCTTAGTAATGTGATGCAGGTTCCGCGGATTGAGAAGGTTGTGGTTAATATGGGTGTTGGTGAGGCTATCCAGAACATAAAGTTGTTGGAGTCGGCTGTGGAAGAGCTCGCTCTTATTGCCGGGCAGAAGCCGGTGATTACCAAGGCCAAAAAGTCAATCGCTGGCTTCAAGCTGCGCGAGAATATGCCTATCGGCTGTATGGTTACCTTGCGGCGTGAGCGGGCGTATGAATTTCTCGATCGCCTGATAAATATCGCTTTGCCACGGGTAAGAGACTTCAAGGGAGTGTCGCCCAAAGCTTTTGATGGTCGCGGTAATTATACGCTTGGAGTGCGCGAGCAGATTATTTTTCCTGAAGTCGATCTGGACAAGATTGCCAAGGTGGGTGGTCTGAATATCTCAATTGTTACCAGTGCGCAAAATGATGAGCAGGGACGGGCGCTGCTTACAGAGCTGGGCATGCCGTTCAGGAAATAAATCGGAGGATACTGTGGCAAAAAAATCTATGATCGCAAAGGCAGCACGCCAGCAGAAATTCAAGGTACGGCAGTATAACCGTTGTCCTCTGTGTGGTCGTCCGCGCGCCTATTACCGGAAGTTTGATATGTGCAGGATTTGCTTGCGCAAACTGGCACTTGAAGGTAAACTGCCCGGCGTTTTGAAATCAAGTTGGTAACGTATTAAGGAGTTGGATTCATGTCGATGACCGATCCTATTTCGGATATGCTGACTCGCATTCGTAATGCGGGTATGGCTAAGCATCAGAAACTTGAGATGCCTTCAAGTAAAATAAAAGTGGCCTTGGCGGCAGTGCTCAAAGAGCAGGGCTATATCAAAAATTTCAAGTTTATCAACGATGGTGTGCAGGGTGTTCTGCGTATCTATCTTAAGTATGATGATAAGAATACTCATGTAATTCATGAGATAAAGCGTGTTTCGACACCGGGCCGACGCATGTATGTAGGCAGTAGTGATATCCCCAAGGTGAAAAATGGTCTTGGGTGTGCGATTATATCTACGTCACAAGGACTGATGTCCGATGTAGCAGCCCGAGAATCCCAGATCGGTGGCGAATTGGTCTGCACCGTTTGGTAATCAGTTAAGGAGTGTAGACGATGTCTAGAATTGGTAAAAAAC
Organism: Desulfuromonadaceae bacterium; assembly: GCA_027065245.1. GTDB lineage: Bacteria > Desulfobacterota > Desulfuromonadia > Desulfuromonadales > Desulfuromonadaceae > Desulfuromonas. The sequence continues at coordinate 7,079 of JAMOOS010000048.1, forward strand.
CTGTTCAGATCCCGGCTGGTGTAAAAATAAAGCGCGAAGGGGATCGCATAGAAGTTGAGGGGCCGAAGGGCAAGTTGTCCCGATTTATACCCGAGACGGTCGGTGTGGTGTTGGAAGCTGATACGATTGTGGTTACGCCGGTAAACGCCGGACGGCGAGATACTTCTCTGCAGGGCTTGTATCGTACCCTGGTCAGCAACATGATTGATGGTGTGACCAAGGGCTTCAGTAAGGTTCTTGAGATCAATGGTGTCGGTTATCGTGCTGATGTCAAAGGATCGGTTCTTAATCTGGCATTGGGGTATTCGCATCCCATTGAGTATCAGTTGCCCGAGGGAATTACTGTAGAAGTTGAAAAACAAACGCGCATCACTGTACACGGAATTGACAAAGAGGCGGTTGGTGCCACTGCGGCAAAAATTCGCTCGTTCCGGGAGCCTGAGCCATATAAAGGCAAAGGGATCAAATATGCTGATGAGCGCATTTTGAGAAAAGCCGGGAAGACCAAGTAATTAATAGTAACCAATTACGGGAGAGATAAAGTGGCTGGCGTAATAAGTAGAGCGGAATCAAGAAAGAGGCGGCAAGCACGCGTACGGCGCAAGGTGACAGGAACGCCGCAGCGACCACGCCTGTGTGTGTTCCGCAGCTCCAAGCACATATATGCGCAAATCATCGAAGATACTACCGGTACTTCGCTGGTTTCTGCTTCGACCCTTGATGCCGGCATCGGCGAGGGAGTGGATTATACCGGAAATGTTGCCGCTGCCAAAGCAGTAGGTGCAGCTGTTGCGAAAAAGGCTCTTGATAAAGATATCAAGGAAGTTGTTTTTGATCGTAATGGCTTTGTCTATCATGGTCGTGTTAAGGCCTTGGCCGATGCTGCGCGTGAAGCCGGACTTGAGTTTTAACGGAATAGGAGGGTCCTTTGCATCGCAATGAGCCAAATGAAACAGAATTGTTAGATCGTGTCATACATATCAACCGTTGCTCGAAGGTAGTGAAAGGTGGGCGGCGTTTCAGCTTTTCAGCACTTGTTGTTGTTGGTGATGGCAATGGCCGGGTTGGCTATGGTCACGGCAAGGCCAAAGAGGTGCCTGAGGCTATCCGCAAAGGGGTTGAAAAGGCTAAAAAGAGCATGATTGAAGTGCCTCTGGACGATCGTACCATCCCCTATGATGTTATCGGTAAGTTTGGTGCGGGCAGTGTGCTGCTTAAGCCGGCGTCGAAAGGTACTGGTGTTATAGCTGGTGGACCGGCGCGTGCGGTGCTGGAGGCTGCAGGTGTGGGCGATATTTTGTCCAAATGCCTGGGTTCCAATAATCCGCATAATGTTGTCAAGGCGACCATGAATGCGTTGTCGCAGCTCAAGAGTGGAGCCGAAATCAAGGCGAGACGGGGTGTTTCCGTTTAGACTCTAGCTGTTTGCAGGAGTAGATCAGATGGCGAATGAAATAAAAGTAACGCTTAAAAAGAGTGGTATCGGTCGGCCGGAGTATTTTACCCGTGTTCTGAAGGGGCTCGGGCTGACACGGTTGCATAAGACTGTAGTGGTCAAGGACACCCCGGAGATGCGTGGCATGATCAACAAAGTATGTCACATGGTTGAAGTGGAAGAAGCCTAGATAGGGATAACGATAATGGATTTGAGCAATTTAAGTCCCGCTGTGGGCTCGGTAAGGAATAGAAAACGCATTGGTCGCGGTGCAGGCTCCGGATTGGGTAAGACCGCAGGCAAAGGACATAAAGGGCAAAATGCCCGTTCTGGCGGTGGTGTGAAGCCCGGTTTTGAGGGTGGTCAGATGCCGTTGCAGCGGCGCCTGCCAAAGCGCGGGTTCACCCCTCTAAAGAAGAAGGTCTACGCCTTGGTAAATTTGCGTGATTTGGAATGTTTTGAGGCTGGCTCGTGCATTGATCCCGATATGCTGATCAAAACCGGCTTGATCAAGCGGGTGTGTGATGGTGTCAAAATCCTCGGTGATGGAGATATCAGTATCGCTCTTACGGTTAGAGCGCATAAGTTCAGCAAGGTTGCCGCTGAAAAAATCGTTGCCGCGGGTGGCAAGGTTGAGGTGCTGTAACCGTGTTTACTAGCCTGCGGAATATCTTTACCATCGTCGAACTGCGCAAGCGTATTTTCTATACGCTTGTAATGCTGGCAGTTTATCGCATTGGTTGCCACGTTCCTACACCGGGAATAAACGGTCAGGTGCTGGCCACCTTTTTTGAGGGTGCTCAGGGTACACTGCTGGGGTTGGTAAGTGCTTTTACTGGTGGTGCACTCAAGAGAATGACGGTTTTCGCTCTCGGTATCATGCCTTACATCAGTGCCTCAATTATTCTGCAGTTGCTGACGGTGGTATTTGAACCGGTTGAGCGGTTATCCAAAGAGGGCGAGCAGGGGCGTAAGGTGATAACCCGCTGGACCCGCTATGGGACTATCGCCTTGTCGGTTGTCCAGGGTGCCGGTATAGCGGTTGGGCTGCAGTCTATGACCGGTCCTGCGGGCGATCCGGTGGTGCCTCATCCCGGTTTTGGTTTTATTCTGTTGACCATTATTACCCTCACAGCGGGTACGGCGTTTATCATGTGGATAGGTGAGCAAATCACCGAGCATGGTGTTGGTAATGGTATTTCGCTGATAATCTTTGCTGGTATTGTTGCTAACCTGCCGTCGGCGATTTTCAACTCCATGCGTTTGTTGCGTACTGGCGCGTTGCCACTGCTGACGGTTATTTTCCTGTTGGCGGTTATGCTGGCAGTTGTTGCCGCCATTATTTTCATGGAAAGAGCGCAACGTCGAGTGCCAATCCATTATGCCAAAAGCGTAGTCGGTATGCGTAACCAGGGGGGACAGTCAAGTCATCTGCCGCTGAAGATCAACATGAGTGGGGTAATCCCGCCTATTTTTGCCAGCTCGATTATCATGTTTCCGGCTACGATAGCAAATTTTGTTGATGTGCCGTGGGTGAAGAATATGGCGGCCATGATGTCGCCAGGCAACTGGTTGTATAATGTGTTTTATGTTGCATTTATCGTTTTCTTCTGCTACTTCTACACGGCTGTGACTTTCAATCCAGTGGATGTTGCAGAAAATATAAAAAATCAGGGTGGCTACATACCGGGGATTCGCCCCGGCAAGCCAACATCAGAATATCTGGACATAGTGCTCAGTCGGCTGACGTTTGCCGGGGCTGTGTATGTTTCGCTGGTGTGTGTATTGCCGACGATGCTTATCAACCAGTTCAATGTACCGTTTTATTTCGGCGGCACGTCTCTGTTGATTGTTGTGGGTGTTGGTTTAGATACGGCATCACAGATTGAGTCACATCTTATCTCTCGTTCTTACGAAGGTTTTATGCGTGGTGCTTCCATCAAGGGACGGCGCGGCTAGGGAGACTGATAACATGAAGTTGATTTTGCTTGGACCGCCGGGTGCAGGAAAGGGGACGCAGGCCAAAATGCTGGTGGAGCATTTCGGCATTCCCCAGATATCTACAGGTGACATTCTGCGTGGGGCCATAAAGGCCGGCTCTCCCATGGGGTTGAAGGCTAAAGAGTACATGGACGCGGGGGCCTTGGTGCCAGATGAAGTGGTTGTCGGCATTGTAGAGGAACGCTTGCAGCAGGACGATTGTGCGGCAGGTTTTATCCTTGATGGATTTCCGCGGACCTTGCCGCAGGCTGATGCGCTGGCGGTTACCCTTAAAACTCTTGATAAAGAGCTTGATGCGGTGATCTCTCTGGTTGTCGATACCGAGGCGCTGGTAGCGCGCCTGGCCGGTAGGCGTACATGCCGTGATTGTGGTGCCGGGTACCATTTGCTGCATGAGCCGCCGCGCAAGGATGGTATCTGTGATAAGTGCTCCGGCGAGCTGATACAGCGCGATGATGATAAGGAAGAGACAATCCGCAATCGTATGGAGGTTTATCAGCAGCAGACAGCGCCGCTAGTTGATTATTACCGAAACCTTGGCTTGTTGAGTGAGGTCGATGGCATGATGGATATCTCTGCAGTTGGACAGAGAATTTTGGAGATTCTTAAGGCGTAGACTGTGATTATTGTCAAGTCACCACGTGAGATAGAGCTGATGCGGGTTCCTTGTCGCATTGTCGCCGAGATTCTCGCCCAGTTGAGTGAGATGGTTCAGCCCGGGGTGACGACATACGATCTGGACAAGTTTGCCGAGCATGAGTGTAAACGGCGTAAGGTGAAACCGGCGTTCAAAGGGTATGGTGGATTTCCTTACACTATTTGTTCCTCGCCCAATGAGGTTGTTGTACATGGCTTTGCTGATAAGCGGCCGTTGAAGGAAGGGGATATCCTCAGCATTGATTTCGGCGTACTCAGTGGTGGTTACTATGGTGATGCCGCGCTTACTGTTCCGGTTGGGAAGGTCAGTGATGATGACGTTAAGCTGATGGATGTTACACGAGAATCGCTCAACGCCGGTATCGGCCAGGCGCGTAGTGGCAACCGTTTGCAGGATATTTCGTCAGCGGTACAGCAGGTGGTTGAGGACGCTGGATTTTCGGTGGTGCGTGAGTTTGTCGGTCACGGCATCGGTCGAAACTTGCATGAAGATCCGCAGATTCCCAATTATGGCAGCAAAGGATGTGGTCCTGTGCTGAAGACCGGGATGGTGCTGGCGATAGAGCCCATGGTCAATGCTGGCAGTTGTCATGTCAAAGTGCTTGATGACGGCTGGACGGCGGTTACTAAGGATGGAAAACGATCTGCCCATTTTGAGCACACGGTGGTAGTAACGGAAAATGGCGCAGAGATATTAACTAAATGCAGCTAGCTCTGCATGTACGTTTCTCGTAGAGGTCGGATATTATGAAAGTTCGCGCATCGGTGAAAACCATTTGTGACAAATGCAAAGTAATTAAGCGCAAGGGCGTGTTGCGTGTTATTTGCGAAAACCCGAAACACAAGCAGAGACAGGGTTAGAACCGGGAGGGTATTGACTTGGCACGTATCGCTGGTATTGATTTACCGAAAAATAAACGGATTGAAATTGCGTTGACCTATATCTATGGTATCGGTCGTTCTACAGCGCAGCAGATTCTAACCCAAGCTGGTGTCAGTTTTGATACCCGCTCTGATGATTTGACTGAATCTGAGGTTGCGCAGATTCGCAAAATTATTGACTCGCAATGCCGGGTGGAAGGGGACTTGCGACGTGAAGTCTCCATGAATATCAAGCGCATGATGGATCTTGGCTGTTATCGTGGATTGCGCCACCGCCGTGGGTTGCCTGTTCGTGGGCAGAAGACCAAAACCAACGCGCGTACCCGTAAGGGACCGCGTAAGACGGTTGCCGGTAAGAAGAAATAATTGGAGGAACGATGGCTAAGCCAGGTAAGAAAGTAGTAAGAAAGAGCAGGACTAAAAAGAATATTGTTAATGGAGTGGCGCATATTCAGGCGACGTTTAACAATACTATAGTGTCTATCGCTGATGTCAGCGGAAATGTTATCTCTTGGGCCACTTCCGGCGGCTCAGGGTTTAAGGGCTCGCGTAAAAGTACACCGTTTGCTGCTCAGGTGGCTGCCGAAACCGCTGCCAAGGCCGCGCAGGAACACGGGCTGCGTAACGTGGAGGTGTGCGTTAAGGGGCCGGGATCAGGGCGTGAGTCGGCGCTGCGTGCTTTGCAGGCGGCCGGTTTGAACGTCACCATGATCAAGGATGTTACTCCCATACCGCATAATGGATGCCGTCCGCCCAAGCGCCGTCGCGTATAACGGCTGGTTTGCTTGGCGATAGACTATAGAGGATTTAGAAATGGCAAAGAACTTTACTCCCAAGGGTAAGATTGTACGTCGTCTTGGTGTTAATATTTTTGGTAACCCCAAGTATGACCGTCTGCTTGAGCGTCGTCCCACTCCGCCTGGACAACATGGCGGTGGTCGTCGTGGCAAGCCCTCCGATTATTCCCGCCAGCTGAACGAGAAGCAGAAAGTACGCTTTTGCTATGGGCTGAGTGAGAAACAATTCCGCCGCGTGTTTGACAAGGCCAAGCAGATGAAGGGGATCACCGGTCACAATATGTTGATCCTGCTTGAGCGTCGGCTTGACAATATGGTTTACCGGCTTGGTTTTGCGTCGAGTCGTACTGAGGCGCGGTTGTTTGTTCGTCACGGCCACTTTCTGGTTAACGGACGCAAAGTGAATATACCATCTTATCTGGTACGTGCCGGCGATGTTATTGAGGTGCGCGAAAAAAGTCGTAAGATCGCCAAGATATCCGAGTCTTTGGACAGCGTTATGCGGCGTGGTATTCCGGCATGGCTTGAGCTTGAGCGCGACGCCTTCAAGGGTAGCGTCAAAACTTTGCCGGAACGTGAAGAGTTGACCTCTCCGGTGTTCGAGGAACAGCTGATTGTTGAACTTTATTCCAAGTAATCACAATCGCGTGTGAACCCTCACCATGGAGTATTTGCATGTATAAAAACTGGCGGGATTTGATTAAGCCAAAAAAATTGCAGGTCGACAGTAAAACCCTTACAAGTAGCTATGGCAAGTTTTACGCTGAGCCTTTTGAGCGTGGTTTTGGTACTACTATTGGCAACTCATTACGACGTATATTGCTATCATCCCTGCAGGGGGCCGCAATAGTTTCAGTGCGCATCAAGGGTGTATTGCACGAATTTTCCACTATCCCATGCGTGACAGAGGATGTTACCGACATCATTCTTAATCTCAAAACGGTGTTGCTCAAGCTGGAGGGGCAGGACAGCCGTAATGTGCGCATTGTGAAAAAGGGAGCCGGAGTGATAACGGCTGGTGATATCATCACTGATGCCAATGTGGAGGTGCTTAACCCTGATCAGTACATTGCCACCTGTACCAAGGGCGCTGATGTTGAGATCGACATGGTGGTTGCGCTGGGTAAGGGTTATGTAACAGCTGAACGCAATCGTGACGAAAAGGCGCCGGTGGGGACTATTCCCATTGACGCAATTTTCTCTCCGATTAAAAAGGTTAACTACAGTGTTACTAATGCCCGTGTCGGTCAGATCACCGATTACGACAAGTTGACACTGGAGGTGTGGACAGATGGCAGTGTTACTCCTGAGGATTCGGTGGCGTATGCCGCTAAAATTCTTAAGGAACACATCCAGATGTTCATCAATTTTGATGAGGAGCAAGTTCCGGTCGAGGAGCCTGAAGTTGAGGAGGTTCAGCGCATCAATGAGAATCTCTATCGCAGCGTTGAGGAACTGGAACTATCGGTACGCAGTGCCAATTGCCTGAAGAATGCCAAGATTGCTCTTATCGGTGACTTGGTGCAGAAGACTGAGGCAGAGATGCTTAAGACGCAGAATTTTGGGCGTAAATCACTGAATGAGATCAAGGATATACTGGCTGAGATGGGTTTGACTCTGGGGATGAAACTGGAGAATTTCCCCGATCCGGAATATCTGAAAGTACTGCAGAAGAGTCGCGAAGAAAACAGTTAGAATTTTACGCATAGAAAGGATAGTCGAGTTATGCGTCACAATAAGACAGGCAGACGGTTAGGTCGTAACTCCAGCCATCGCAAAGCGATGCTGAGAAACATGGTAACATCTCTGCTCGATAATGAGCGGATTACCACTACCGATGCGCGCGCCAAAGAGGTGCGTAAAATTGCAGAAAAGATGATTACTCTTGGCAAACGCGGTGATCTGCATGCTCGTCGTCAGGCCATGAGTGTAATTTTTGACAAAAAGGTTGTCGGTAAATTGTTTGAGCGCCTGGCACCGCGTTACCAGGAGCGCAATGGTGGTTATACCCGCATCATCAAGGTGGGTAGTCGTCAGGGTGACAATGCGCCCATGTCGATTATCGAGTTTGTTGAGGCGGACAAGGCTGCTGAGTAGCTTGCAGCTTTATATACAGGCACAGACTAAAGGCAAGGGATTTCCCTTGCCTTTTTTTTGCTGTTTGACTTAGTTTATAACGGCTCCCGGGTTTTTTGAACAGTACGGGTGGCATGGAGTCGCTTAGCGGTATAATTTCCCGTCGAGTATCTGAGTACATCGTATGTGAGTTGGTATGCCTGTTTATCCATCCTATGAACAATTTTGCAGTTTGACTGGGCAAGGGAATCTGATTCCCGTGTACCGGGAGATTCTCGCTGACATGGAGACCCCGGTTTCAGCTTTCAAGAAGATTGACGACGGTAAGTTGTCTTTTCTGCTGGAGAGTATTGAGGGGGGGGAGAAGTGGGCGCGCTATTCGTTTCTTGCCTCCGGAGCTGCAACGGTATTCCGCTCGCGCGGCGATGAGTATCAGGTATTGCGTGATGGAGCTGTCGTTGAGTCTGGTAGCAGCAGTGACCCCATAGAACATCTGCAGCAGCTGATGAGCCGGTACCGGCCGGTGGAGATGGAGGAACTGCCGCGTTTTTGCGGCGGTGCCGTCGGTTACATGGGTTACGACATGGTGCGCTATGTCGAGCAGCTGCCTGATGCCAATCCTGCCGCCATTGGGGCGTATGATTGCTGCTTTGTCTTTACCGATACCCTGCTCATATTCGATAACCGCCGCCAGAAAATCAAGGTGCTGTGTAACGCTTTTGTCGAGTCCGGGGCGGATTTGCGGGCGTTGTATGACGAATCGGTGACAAAAATAGAAGCCCTTATTGCACGTTTGCGTGCGCCGTTACCGCTCACGGACGCTGTACCAGCTGCGGCGATGCCGCAGTTCGCGTCAAATTTCAGCCGGGACGATTTTGTCCGCGCCGTGGAGCAGTGCAAGGAATACGTGCGCAGCGGCGATATTATCCAGGTGGTGTTGTCACAACGCTTCAGCGCCGCCTCAGCCGTTGATCCGTTTGATATCTATCGCTCCCTGCGTACCATCAATCCGTCGCCGTATATGTTTTTTCTCCGCTTCGACAATACCCTGGTGGTGGGGGCGTCGCCAGAGGTGCTGGTGCGACAGGAAGGCGATATGGTCGATGTCCGTCCCATCGCCGGCACCCGCCCGCGCGGCAGCAGTGCCGATGAGGATCTGCGCTTGGAACAGGAACTGCTCGCCGACCCCAAGGAGGTGGCTGAGCATGTGATGCTGGTGGATCTGGGGCGCAATGACCTAGGACGGATCTGTGCTACCGGCACTGTTGAAGTAAGCGAGTTCAAGGTAATTGAGCGCTATTCGCATGTAATGCATATTGTTTCTAATGTGCGTGGCCGGGTGCGGCCGGGCAGCAGTGCTTTTGATACCTTCCGTGCCACCTTTCCCGCCGGTACTTTAAGCGGGGCGCCGAAGATCCGCGCCATGGAGATTATCGACGAGATGGAGCCGGTGCGGCGTGAGATTTACGGTGGCGCCGTGGGTTATTTCTCCTTCTCCGGCAACATGGATATGGCCATCGCCATTCGCACCCTGGTGGTGCATGATGGTGTTATTCACCTGCAGGCTGGTGCCGGTATCGTCGCCGATTCCGATCCTGAGGCGGAGTACGAGGAGACCATCAACAAAGCCAAAGGGGTGATGCGCGCCATTGAGATGGCCCATGGAGGGCTGGAATAATGCTGTTGATGATCGATAACTACGATTCCTTCACCTACAATCTGGTGCAGTATTTCCGCGAGCTGGGCGAAGAGGTGGTGGTCAAACGCAACGATGCCGTTGATCTCGCTGCCATTGCCGCGTTGGCGCCTGATAAACTGGTGATTTCGCCCGGGCCGTGCGCGCCGGAGCAGGCGGGGATCTCGGTGGCCGCCATCAGACATTTTGCCGGCAACATTCCGCTATTCGGTGTCTGTCTCGGCTGCCAGTCCATTGCCGCCGCTTTTGGCGGCAATATCGTGCGCACGGCAGAATTGATGCACGGCAAAACCAGCCAGATTCATCATGCAGGTGCCGGTGTGTTCGCCGGGTTGGACAATCCGTTTACCGCTACCCGCTATCATTCGCTGGTGGTGGAGCGTAAGAGCCTGCCGCCGGAATTGGCGCTAACCGCCTGGACTGAAGACGGCACTATAATGGGCATTCAGCACACCACCCTGCCGGTGTGGGGCGTACAGTTTCATCCTGAATCTATTCTGTCTGTGTGCGGCAAGGAACTGCTGGATAACTTTTTGCACTGTGCAGACGATTTTCGGAGCAATAGATGATAAAAGAAGCCATTGCGACCGTTGTGGAAGGTAACGATCTGAGCGAGAGCGTCATGATAGATGTCATGAATCAGATCATGGGCGGGGAAGCGACCCCGGCGCAGATCGGCGCCTTTATTACCGCGTTGCGCATCAAAGGGGAGACCATTGAGGAGATCACCGGCGCGGCACGGGTGATGCGCGAACGCGCCACGCCGATAAGGGTGGCCACCAGCCTCGATATCGACCGGGAAGATATCAACAGCGAGCGTGAAACCATCATTGATACCTGCGGCACCGGCGGCAGCGGTACCCGAACCTTCAATATCTCCACCACGGTGGCATTTGTTGTCGCCGCCTGCGGCGTCAAAGTAGCCAAACACGGTAATCGCAGTATCTCCTCGGCATGCGGCAGTGCCGACGTGCTAGAGCAACTTGGAGTCAATGTGGAAATTGCACCGGCGCAGGTGGAACGCTGTATAAACGAAATCGGCGTCGGTTTTCTGTATGCTCCGGCTCTGCATGGCGCCATGAAACACGCCATCGGTCCACGGCGTGAAATCGGTATTCGGACTATTTTCAATATTCTCGGCCCGTTGACCAACCCTGCCGGTGCCAGTCGCCAGGTGCTGGGTGTCTACCGTGAGCAACTGGTAGAGCCCATGGCGCGGGTGCTGAGCAAACTCGGATGCCAGCGCGGCTATGTGGTTCACGGTCTCGATGGTATGGACGAGATCACCCTGACGTGTTGCAGCCGTATCGCCACCATTAACGCGGACACTGTTCAGCTCGATACTTTAGATCCGCGCTCTTTCGGTTTCAGTTACTGCGCCCTGGAGGATCTGCAGGGTGGTG
>JAMOOS010000049.1 GCA_027065245.1 Desulfuromonadaceae bacterium
TAACCCAGGTTCTCGATACGTTCTGCCGGACTGACCACATCGGTAAGACGTAAACCGAGTTTATCATCCACCAGCACCACTTCCCCCCGAGCGATCAGGCGGGAATTGACGTACACATCCAACGGCTCGTTGGCGGAGCGCCCCAACTCCACCACATAGCCTTCATCCATTTTCAGCAGTTCGCGCACCAGAATTTTAGTGCGGCCAACCTCCACCGACAACTCCAGCGGAATATCCAGCAGCAATTCAAGATTTTTAAGCTCGTCCTGCAGTTCCGAGTGTTCCTCTTCGACATCGGCACCGTCTTCTGCAACAGGGTCGACGGCTGTCTCTTCGCTGTTTTCCATAATGGCTATTATCTCCTTTGACTTATCCGTCCAAGAACTTTCAACGCTTTTTCGCCGTCACGCAGTCCGGCCAGACCGGTAAACTTTGGCTGCCCCTCCACCAGCAGTGTCATCTCACTGTCAAGACGACAATCCAGGTCGATTACATCACCGACACGCAGATCAAGAATTTCACGCACATTGAGGCTGACACTGGCCAGCTGAGCGACAACTTCCACCTCCATCTGCATCACCTCGGCCGCCAGGGCGCTGGCCCACTGGCTACCGCTGCTGGTGGCGCCAAGCTCACTTTTTAGTTTTTCACGAATCGGATCGAGGGAACTCAGGGGGATGGCCAGCCGCAACTTACCGCTGCTCTGATCGATCTTGACTTTGAATACGGCTACCATCATCTCGGTATCGGCGGGCACAATAGTTACCAGGCGCGGATTAACCTCCACCCGCTGCAGTTGGGCGTCTAATTGCTCAACGGCAGCAAAAGCCTTGTTCATCTCCTGACAACATTCGGCTATAGTCTCGCGCAGGATATTCAGCTCGATGGTGGTCATCCGCCGGGCGGGGATAAGCGGGTCCTGTTCGACATTACCACCGCCGAGCATAATCTCCACCTGGGCAAAAGCCACTTCGGGATCGAAAATCAGCAGACCGCTTTTTTTGAGTGGATCGAGAGAAGTAATGCCGTAAACTTGGTTGTTGCTGCACTCGCTGATAAGGGTTTCGTATTCCACAGAACCAATATTTTCCCGTTCCACCACCACTGCCCGTTGCAGGCGGCTGGAAAATGCAAAGGTGAGGTTGCGGGCAAAGGCATCGAGCAGAATATCAAAATTAGCCAGCCGTACGCCGGACTGAGTCTTGGTCTGAACCAGACTGAATCCGCTGACATGCGCCGCCGGCTCCTCGCCGTAATCCTCAACCTCCAGCTCGGAATCGAGGCTGCCGCTTTTGACCGCCGACAGCAGCTCGGCTATCTCCTCTTTGGAGAGAATCCGCTCCAACAGCGCCCCCTACTGCACAACAAATTCGGTGAAATAGATCCCTTTGACCTTGCCTTTGGTAAGTATTTTGTTCAGCCGGGCGATAATTTCCGCCCTGAGCTGCAATTTACCCTGCAAATCGTTGAGTTCGGCAAAGGTTTTGTTGCCCACCAGCAAAATAATACTGTCGCGAATCTGCGGCATACGCTGATTAACCTCGGCCACGGTCTCCTCGTTTTCCAGCTCCAGCGTAACCGATGCTTTCAGATAGCGGGTTTCATTCTTGTCGAGAATGTTGATGATAAAATCGGAGATATCCACCATGGGACCAACCTGCTCTTTTTCCACCTCTTCAACTTCGGCAGATGCGGCCTCCTGGTTCTGCACCGAACGGGCACCAAGCAGGTAAGCGGCCACGCCCACCGCCGCCACCAGCACCACCACGCCGATAATGACAAAAATCATCATTTTGCTTTTGCCACCTTTTTCTTCTTTTACCTCATCATCGGCCATTGTTTATCTCTCCCTGTGTCTTAATCACTCACCGCACCAGCAAAGGCGTTCTAAAACGGTAACTGTTCCGAAGCATCAATCAGGTACGGCAGCTGCTTGCGGTAACTGCCCAAGCTCTCCAGTACAAACTCTACCCGCCGATTCTTGGCGCGATTTTCCGGCGAATCGTTAGGAACCAACGGATGTTCGGCACCGTAACCGACCGCTGACATGCGATCAAGCGGAAACAGCTTGTTTTTCTGAAAATACTTGAGTACCGACACCGCCCGCGCCACCGACAGATCCCAGTTACTCATCTGTGATTTCGCATAGGGAACGTCATCGGTATGCCCTTCGACACGCAATTGCAGCGGCAACGGCCTCACCAGGCTGGCAACCTTGGCCAATACCGGCAGCGCTTCCGGCTTGAGTTTGGCACTGCCCGGTGGAAACAACACCGACTCATTTACGCGCAAAATAACCGCGCCGCGATCCTTCACCAGCTTGATGGTGGGATCGAGACGCAGCCGCTGCATCTGGGTCATGATGCGCGAATACAACCGCTGCACCAGATCATCCTGCACCGGCGCCATCTCAATAAGCGACGGCGGCGAGATCTCCTTCTGATCCTTACCGCCAAACACACCAAAGGCGCCACGCAACGACCCGGCCGCCGCGCTGAATTTGACCTGATCCATACTGGCCATTGACAGCAGCAACACAAAAAACGTCAGCAGCAGTGTCACCAGATCACTGTAGGTGATCATCCATTCGGGAGCACCTGCAGGTTGTTTTTTAGGCTTCTTTTTCACACCAGCTCCACTAACGGGAAACAGTCGGTTGCAAAAACGGGGACAGCTATTTGTTGAAATTACTTTCCCGCAACGATGGAGCTACAAAGGCATGAAGCCGCTGCTCCATTACCCGCGGGTTTTCTCCAGCGAGGATGGAGTTCATCCCCTCGGCGATCAGGGTTTTACCCAGCAACTCATTGGCCGAGCGGTGCTTAAGCTTGCCCGACATGGGGGTAAATACGATGTTCGCAGCAACAGCGCCGTAAAAGGTGGTCAGCAGCGCCACCGCCATGGCCGGGCCGATGGAGGCCGGATCATCCATGGTCTGCAGCATCTGCACCAGACCGATCAGGGTACCGATCATCCCCATGGCCGGAGCATAGGCGGCCATGGTAGTAAAGATATCGGCACCGCTTTCGTGCCGTTCCATTATATATTCCAGCTCTTTGTCGAGCATCTCGCGCAGAGTTTCCGGCTCCTGACCGTCCACCGCCATCTGCAACCCCTTGAGAAAAAACGGATCTTCCACCTGAGACATAACCGACTGCAGAGAAAGAATCCCCTCTTTACGCGCCTTGCCGGAAAATTCTATCAGTTGGGCGATAATTTCTCCCGGCGGCTGTTCCTTGATAAACAGGGTTTTTTTTGCCACAGACACCGCCCGCATCACCTCTTTAAATGGATAATGCACCAAAGTAGCACCCACGGTCCCCCCAGCAACAATCATCAGCGACGGTGGATCGATAAACAGCATGATTGAGCCGCCACTCATCATGGCCGCCAGCACCAGGCCAAACGCAATTACCGCCCCGAGAACAGTTGAAATATCCATATAAAAACCCTTAGAGCAACGATGACATGACCTCACGGCAACGATGCCACCACAAACAGGCACACGCCGCTGTTAATCCGCTATTTTACACACTTATACCACTATAGGAAACAGTTAAAAACCCTTTTTACCCGCTCAAACGACGTGTGCCGAAACAGTCTCACAGACCGTTTCGGCACACTGATACAACTCATCTACCTGAAGCGACCATCGGTTACCGTTTAAGATTGATCAACTCACCCAGCAACTCATCTGTTGTAGTAATAATCTTCGAATTAGCCTGAAAACCACGCTGGGTGGTAATCATTTTAACAAATTCCGCCGCCAAATCGACGTTGGACATCTCCAGCGAATTGGTGAATATTTTACCTACCCCGGAACCGACGGTACCAACGATGGGCGAACCGGAAGCGTCGGTAGCCTCATACATGTTGTTGCCGGCTTTCATCAATCCCAACGGATTGGAGAATTTGGCCAGAGCAATTTTTGCCAGCTTACGCGGCTCACCGTTGGAGTAATTACCAAGGATATTGCCTTCGTTATCAATGTTAAGACTCACCAGAGTACCGGTAGCGTAGCCATCCTGGGTCTGCGATATAACATCAGATTCACTCGAATACTGCGTGGCGTTGAAAATAGTAGCGATCTGCTGGGATGGTTCGGCCTCGTTCACCCAACTGAGCGCTCCGGCTATTGTTTGCGTGTGCGGCTGCGGGTCTATAAGCTCCACATCTGTCGGCAGCGGATACGGTTCCGCCTCGGTGCTGGTAGTAACGTACAGGTTACCGTTAGCATCGTAGGTGCGGTCAGCATCGGTCGAAGCAGCCCACGCTCCACCGGAATTGATGGTACTAGACAGATCTTTCACGTTAACAAGACGCCCGCCGGTATCAAAAGACAGCATGGTACGACCAACCTCTACCCAATCCGGGATCGGCGCGGTGTCGGTTACCTCGGCGCCGACCACCAGGGTATGCGACTCCCACTGCATGATACCAGTGGGATTACTGGCCGGATCAAGCTTGTTGAAGTAGGTAGTAGCCAGATGTTCATGCCCCAGGGAATCAAACAGCCGCACCGACGATGCATAAGTACTGGTTTTTACAGGGTCAGTAATGTCAAACGGTGATGTCGCATCGCCCACCGTTCCCAGATAGGTATCGTTGGCATTGAGGTTGGTGGCCAGCGTCAGTTTACTGGTAGGCTTGGCAGGCGAAAACGACCGCATAGCAATAGTCATATCGGTGATGTCGCCGGTAGTATTGCCATCATCGTCAAGGTAGTAGCCCTGCACTGCGTAGCCTTCGGGATTGACCAGGGTGCCGGTATGATCAAAACGAAACGCACCAGCACGGGTGTAGTTGATGGTGGCACTGTCGGGACTGCTCACCATGAAAAATCCCGGCCCTTCTACGGCCAGATCGGTATTGGATTCGGTGGATTCAAATGTCCCCTGGCTGAAAATGTTATCCACAGTGGACAAACCGGCACCGCGCCCCACCTGTGATGCACCGCCACTGCCGGCAACTTCCGCCGACAACAGATCGGAAAACACCGTCCGGCTCGATTTGAAACCGATGGTATTGCTGTTGGCAATATTATTGCCCAACACCGTCAGGGCGTTGCCATTGGCGTTGAGACCGCTTACACCACTGTACAACGAACTTTGAATTCCCATAACTTTCTCCTCCGTATGCGCCGCCACAGACCGTTGGCAGCGCGCGGGCTCCCTGCAAGAGGACCGGCCCGGTTAAGCGATAATCGCGCTATCAATATTGGTAAAAACGTTGCCCTTCAATTGCTCCTGGTCGGAAACTGTTACCACGGTATTATCCCTGACGCTGACCACCAGAGCTGTGCTGTCCAGCAGCACCAGCGAATCCCGACACCCTTTTTTATCGGCCAGTTTCACCGCCTGGTTTAGCCGCCCCAGAGATTCGGCATCCAGTTTTATGCCACGGCTCTGCATCCGCATGGTGGCGTGCTTGGAAAAACGAACGCCGCTGCCCAGTTGCGCACCGAGTACCTGATCAAAGGAGACCGACCCAGCGCCAGGCTGCTGCTGTTTTTTTACCGCGGTGCCGCCCGTCGGCGCATGCACCGGCTGCGGCAATATAATTACCCGCTCCGGCATGATCAGTTCCCCCTTACACTTTCTACTTCGCTGACCAGAAACTCACCGTTATTGGTCACCAGCATATCGCCGTCGCTGTGCAGATCAACACCGACAACACTACTGCTGATCAGGGCGGTAGCAGCTACGGCGTTATCGCCGGAGTGTGCCACCACATCTATGGTATAGCGTCCGCTGGGCAAGGTGCCGGTCCCATCGTGACCATCCCAGGCGAAGAAGTGCTGTCCGGCGGACATCTCAGTACCGGGCAAGGTTGCAACTACGGCGCCACTGGCATCTTTAATGGTAATTTCGACATTATCAGCGCCAGCGTCCAGCTTGTAGCCAAGTTGCACCGGGCTACCGCTAAAATCAAACTCTGACGATCTGGTTACCACCTGGCGACCAATCATCGACAACGCCGACATCCGCTGCATCTCGGCACCGTTCTGACGCATATTTTCAAGATTATCGTTTACATTGAACAACTGCTCCAG
Source organism: Desulfuromonadaceae bacterium (assembly GCA_027065245.1). Taxonomy (GTDB): domain Bacteria; phylum Desulfobacterota; class Desulfuromonadia; order Desulfuromonadales; family Desulfuromonadaceae; genus Desulfuromonas. The sequence continues at coordinate 6,053 of JAMOOS010000049.1, forward strand.
CGAACTGTACTGGGCCAACTGCGCCGTAAACTCGGTGGCGTCCTGGGGGTTCATGGGATCCTGATTTTTAAGCTGCTCCACCATCAGCATCAAAAAATCATCCTTGCCCAGGGCATTGGGACCACCGGACAGCTGCGACTTGATCTGGGCTTTGCTGGTAGTTGCCGCAGAAGTATTGGATACTGCAGTCATAAATCAACTCCTTCCCGCGCTAGACGCGCACGCTCAGTCCGTTACTCGATGCGACGGAAGCATGTGCACCTGGCACAGCCGAGACAAGTTCTCCATCAATTTCGGCCGCCACCGTTCCATTGGCACCAAAAGCACCAGAATCCTGCTGATTCTGAGCAAACTGCTGCCAGCTCTGGTCGGCACCGGAATCGTAGCTGACCTGAAACTGATCGACAAATACTCCATGATCCTGCAGGGAATCACGCAAGCGGGGGAAATTACGTTCCAGCACCTCCTGTACTTGCTGCGTCTGGGCGTGCAGATGCAGCTTGAGCTGATCACCCTCCATCACCATGCGCAAATGCAGCTCGCCCAGCTCTTCGGGATGCAGCTTGATGGTGATACTGCTGCTGTCGCCACGCGAATGCAGTGACAGATGATGAATGGTCTGCTCGACAATATGGCTTTCCGGCACACTTATGCCGTTTTTGAGATGCACCACAGTGTCGCTGCGCAATTGGTGCTGCGCCTGCTGAGGTTGATGATTATGGACAGCGACATCATGACGTTGACTGCCGAACTCGATACCGCTGTTCTCCTGGCGCGGCAACGCCGATACCAGTTGCGCGTCGGCCACTGCGGCGGCTTTAATCTCACCGTCCGTTCCGGCGATATCGTCAACAGCAAGCATGGCGCCAGAATTGTCCGCACTATCGGTAACGGTAGCTACAGCCACACTTTGACCGCTTGCAGACTGGCGCTGATGCAACGTTGTCGGCACCTCTGGTTTGTTCAACAACGCCGCAAAACGGGGATCGTTAATCGTTTTGTCAGCGTCGCCATCTCCGTTACCTGCGCCCTGCTCCATTGTCGCAACAACGGGCTGTTCAGCAACTGCGGCCACCACCGACCTTTCGGCTGCAACAGGCTTGGCTGCAACAGGCTTGGCATCGACAGTAACAGCAGCATTATGGCGGCTTAGCAGCTCTGCTCCAGCCTGGGCAGCAGCTTTCTCTCCGTGCGCAACGGCTGTCGGCTTTGTCTTTGCGGTTTTTGTCCGTTGGACGGTTGACGCTACAGAGGTGTCCACAGCAGCCACTATAGACTTTTTATCCGCAAGTGCCGCAACTTCGGCAAGTACACCCTTCTCCTGCTCCACGGCAACAGCCGAGATCTCCGCCTGCTGCTGCGCCGCCACTTTTGTCGCTTCAGCATCTGTGGCAACTGCAGCATCTACCAAGGAAATGTCGCTGCTGGCAGCTTGCGCCGCCGCAACGGCCGCAGCAGCACCTCTGCCGACGGCATCGGGACGACCTGCACCTGCCTCAGCGGCACTGTCCGCCTTTTGTGCCGTTTTCTGTCCAGCACTGTTTTTGTCTGGCTGTGATTGTTCCGGTTTGGATACTGAAGCCTGTTCAACTTCGCGTCCCGGTGGAGAATCGGCCTGGTGCCGGTGGGGAGTTACCGCAGCCGCTCCCGCCAGATTGTCATCATCGTGGCGGCGACTGGCTTCATGCAGTTGCGGGGCGAAATCGCTGTCTTTGCGTTTGGCTGCGCGCGGCGGCGGTGCTTCTTTGGCTCTGACGGGCAAATCTACCATGGGCATTGCATTCATCAGCATCCACCTCCTTTCCTGTTGGCCCGTAAGGGCGGGTTATCAATCCTTCTTCAACGTCGAATACGCCTTGCACAGTTCCGCAGCCCTTTCGCCTTCCAGATTGGACAGCACCCGACCGGCACTCTTCGGTTTCATACCGCCAAGAATGCCGATGGCCAGTTCGGTATCGAGATTGGTAATAATACTGGCGGCCTTGGCAGGATCCATCTTGTTGTACATCTTGCTCAACTGAGCTACTTTTTCCTGCTCGCGGGCGCTTTTTTCTGCCAGTAGCTTCTCAATCTGCTTACGCAGTTGCTGCAAAACGGCGATTTTCTTATCGACTTCATCCCGCAACAGGTTTAGTTCTATTTTTTTCTGCTCCAGCTCCTTGCTGCGCTTTTCATTGGCCTGCTGCTGTTGGCGAATCTGCACAATCAGACGGCGCTCCTCCACCGATCCCACTTCTTTGGCAAGGGGCTGCACCTCGTCCACTGCCGCCGCCACTGGCCACGCCGCTCCAGCCAGAAGCAGCGTCAGCATCAGGACATAACCGATTTTCCCCATGATCAATCACCTTTTCTCTGCATGATGGCAACTTCGTCAATCTGGATCATTTCACGGCGCAATTCTTCGCTGCGCGCTTGTGAGATACTTTTATCCTTTAGTTTCTCCAGCAGTTTTTTCTCCTTGCTGGCTTCGAGCAGCTCGCGGCGGCAGCGCAGCACATCGTTACGTGCTTCGCCCAGAGCGCGCTCCAGCTCAATCAAACGCTGGCGCTGGTGTTCCAGCCGGTTTTCGTACAACTGCATTTCGTGGATCAGCATTCCTTTGGTTTGCAATTGCGCGTACTCCCCGCTTATTTTGGCCATGGCACCAGTCTCGTCGGTAAGTTCGCTCATCACCTGCCGCTCGCGGGCTATGGCATTGGCCAGTGCCTGACGCGCCAGATCCTCAAGTCGTTGGCGATGATCCAAAACTGCTTGCAACTTGAACGGTTTCATTACATCCCTGTTTCAAATGGATAATCAGCAAATAATCGTTTGTCTGATTTGTTGCGCCGACAACAGCCGCTGCTGCATGCCTGGATACCTGGTCAGTCGCGATATTCGCTGCGCCGATCAAGTACCAGCTTGCTCATGGCCGCCGCCGCACCTTCCAGCGTGTCACGCTCATCCATTCCCTGACACAGAAATTCGTTGACGGCATCGATGCGCGAGATGGCGTAATCAATTTTGGGATTGCTGCCACTTACGTAGGCACCGATATTAATCAGATCTTCAGCTTCTTTGTAGGTTGCCAGTATTTCGCGCACCTTGCCGGCATTCTTTATGTGCTGCTCCGGCACTATATCGCGCATTACCCGGCTGGCGGAATGGAGAATATCTATACAGGGGTAGTGGTTGCGGGCGGCAAGGTCACGGGATAAAATAATGTGCCCGTCGAGGATGGAACGGACAGCATCGGCGATGGGTTCGTTCATATCGTCACCTTCCACCAGTACCGTGTACAACCCGGTTATGCTGCCCTGATCTTTAAAATTGCCTGCGCGTTCCAGTAGTTTGGGCAGGGTGGCAAACACCGACGGCGTATAACCTTTGGTGGTAGGAGGTTCGCCAATCGCCAGCCCTACCTCGCGCATGGCCATGGCAAAACGGGTGACGGAATCCATCAACAGCAGCACGTTATGCCCCTGACGACAGAAATACTCAGCTAGGGCAGTGGCAACAAAAGCGCCGCGCATCCGCAGCAACGGTGACTGATCTGAAGTTGCCACCAGCACCACCGAGCGCTGCAAACCTTCCTCACCCAGGTCTCGCTCGATAAATTCCCGCACTTCCCGTCCGCGCTCACCAATCATGGCGATAACGTTGATGTCGGAACGGGAATGTTTGGCCATGGTACCAAGCAACACGCTCTTACCCACACCGGAACCGGCCATGATCCCCATCCTCTGCCCCAGTCCGCAGGTAAGCAAACCGTTGATGGCGCGTACCCCCAGGTCCATCGGCTCACTGATTTTACGCCGCTGCATGGGTCCCGGGGGCAAGGCGTAGATGGGCATCTCTTTTTCCAGCGTCGGTGGCGGCAATTCATCTATGGGATTACCCATGGCGTCGATAACCCGACCAAGCAACTCGTCACCCACCGACATGGTGGCACTGGTACGCACCACCCTTATCAAACTGCCCGGCCCGAGACCGCGCAGCTCACCCAGAGGCATGAGCAATGCCATCCCTTCGCGAAAACCGACCACTTCGGCAGCCACCGGCTCATCTCCGTCAAGAGGCATGATCTCGCACAGAGTACCCACCGAAGCCGCAGGACAGTAACCTTCCACCACCAAACCGACAATCTTGGTCACCTTACCCCACACCCTGAAGGTTTGGCATTTGTCCACCAGCCCGGCAAGATCACTCATTGCTCGTCCCGTATCGCCTCGTCGAGACATGCGCTAATCTCTTCAAGCTGGGCTTCTATGGTTGCGTCCACCCGCCCCAGGGGTGATTCGACGATACAGCCGCCCGGGCTGATGGAGGAATCGGGCACAAACTCGATATTGCTCAATCCACTCAGGCTGGCGATAAACAACGGCTTATGCTCCTGCACCACCTGCAAATCCTGCGGATTGACCTTTATATGATACTCCTCAGCGCGCACCGCTGCCTGAATCGCCCGTTCTACGGTGCGTTTTATCACCTCCGGCTGCAGCGCCAACTCGGTAGCCACTACCTTTCTGGCAATAGACAGCACCAGGCGCAGCATATCGTCGCCACTGCGCTGCAACAGATTTGCCTTCAGGTTGGCCAATTCCTCGCACGCACTGGCCAACGCCGCACACGCGCCGCCAAAACGCTCTTCGGCCTCTGCCTGACCGGCGCGAAACCCCTCATCGTAGCGTTGCTGACCCACATCCTCGCCAGAATCCGCTGCCGGTTCCGCTGCAATAACTGATGGCGCTGGTGCCTCATCCACATCGCTACCAGTGACTCCTTCTTCTGTGCTGCGCGCAGCCATTGGTGCCACCACAAAACTGCCGGCTTGCGCTTCTGTCAGTCCATCGAGATCACCCAGGGTAGCGGGCGGCAAACTATTGACAACATCACCGCGAATAATTCTAGACAAGTTCGTCTCCCGCGCCACGACCAGGAATAACGATCTGGCCCTCTTCTTCCAGTTTCAACGCCACCTTGACAATACTCTGCTGCATGGCCTCGACATCTGACAACCGCACCGGTCCCATGGCCTCCAGATCTTCCTTGATCATATCCGCAGCCCGGTTGGAGATGTTGGAGAAAATGAGATTCTTCAGCTCTTCCGGCGCCGTCTTGAGTGCCAGGGTAAGGGTATCGTTGTTGATTTCGCGCAAAATCATCTGCATAGCGCGGCCATCGATGTTGACCAGGTCACTGAAAGTAAACATCTTCTTGCGAATCGATTCGGCCAGTTCGGGGTCGGTACTCTCGATACTGTCGACAATCATCCGATCGCTGCCCTTTTCCATGCGACCAAGGATATCCACCACCTTGTCGATACCACCAACTTCCTTCTGCTCTTTTTTGCTGATACCGCCGATCTCGCGCCGCAACGCTTCCTCTATCTGAGCAATCACTTCCGGCGCTACCTTGTCGATTTTGGCAATCCGGTACATCACGTCCCCGGCCAGCTCGTCGGGTAGGTATTTCAACACCTTACTGGCGTGATCGGAACGCTGAGTCGACAAAATGAGCGCCATGGTCTGGGGGTGCTCATTTTCCAGCAGACTGGCTACCATGCGCGGTTCCATGGTTGCGATGGTTTCCAGCGGGCGACTGTCTGTACCGCTAAGCAGATCCTGCAACAGCATTTCGGCATATTCATTCCCGGTACCTTTGATGGCATTGCGGATAAACTCGGTACTTTTGATGTACATGCCGGGATTTTTTTGCTGTTCATTACGAAATTCCGTCATTACATCGTTGGCAACGTCGGCCGGGATATGCTCGATCTCCATCATGATACGGCTCAAAGCCCGTACATCCACTTCATCGAGTTCAGCAAACACCGCCGAGGTAGCCGCCTCACCGAGACACATCAGCAACACTGCCGCTTTTTCAATACCGGACATCCGGTTTATTTGCATAACTTCCAATGCTGTCTACTCCCGTTCGCTATTTCTGGCGCACACATGCTCTATGTTATCGAGCCATGGTGCTTATTTCTCTTCCGACATCCACGAACGAATCACCTGTGCCGGCGAATGTTCCGCTTTGAGAATATCCTGACGCATTTGTTCGACCGGATCGAGCTGTACCGGTGAACTCTTGCCGGCCGCCATCTCTGCCTCCAGCTCCTTGACGGTCTTAAAATGCTGAACCGTCGCCTCTGACTGCAGGGTTTTTAAGGCCGGACGCACCAGCAACAGGTACACCAGCAGGGCGCCGAAAAAGCCAGCCAGATATTTGAGCAGTGGCAGATAGGCGTACAACTTGTCTTTTACCGTTGCTTCCGGCACTTCCGGCTTGGCATAAAATTCATCGGCAAACGGCATGGACACCACGCTGATCTGATCGCCGCGATTTTTATCCAGCCCCAATGAGCTCTGCACCATTTTCTCAATGTTGCGTAACTCCTGCTCAGAGCGCGGCTGTGGTTTTGCATCTTCCCCGTCGGCCCCCTTTTTCATAACATCAGCTACCAGCACTGACACCGACAGATATTTTATCGTACCGACGGGATCGACGGTTTTATTGACCACTTTACTTATCTCGTAGTTTATTGTTTCGGCACTGCTGGTGCTGCCGCTGGACACGCTACCCACGGTGGTACTGGCACTGTTCCCCATATTGGCCTGAACGCCGGGTACACCCCCGGCGCCACTATTGTTAGTCTCCTTCTGCTCCTGAGTCTGCTCACTGCGTGGCACGGCGCTTTTTGGATCATAGCGTTCCTCCACTTTTTCTTTTTGAGCAAAATCGAGCTGAGCGGTTACCTTGACCAGCGAGTTACCCATCCCCAGGGCACGGTCGAGCATATCCTGTGCGCGCCGTTGCAAGCGGCGTTCCACCGCCTGCTGATACTCCAGCATCCCCGGCGTCATGGGACCGTCGATCCCCTCTTCAGGACGATGGGACAACACTTTGCCCTTGGCATCCACCACCGTCACATAGTCTGGTTCCAGCCCTTCGACACTGCCGGACACCAAGCGCACCACGCCATTTATCTGCGCCTCACTCAAGCGCGCGCCAGGTATCAGCTTAACCACTACCGAGGCAGTGGCATGCTGCTGCTGGCTTTTGAACAGCCGTTGCGGCGGCAGCGCCAGATGCACCCGTGCTGCGGCCACCGGTGCCAAAGAAGCGACGGTACGCGCCAGCTCTCCCTGCATGGCACGCAGATAGTTAACTTTCTGAACAAAATCGGTAATCCCCATGCTCTGCTGGTCAAAAATCTCAAACCCGACCCCACCTCCCTGCGGCAGGCCGGCACTGGCCAGACTAAGGCGAGTTTCGTAAACCTTGTCCGACGGGATAACTATTGAATCGCCACCGCTACGAATCTCGTAAGGAATTTTGTGTTCTTTCAGCCAGGTAGTAATAGCGGCGGCATCGCTCTGATTCAGGTTGGAAAACAGCACTTCAAAATCGGTCTGCCGCGACTGCAGAATGATGAGCCCAAACAGCGTCAATGAAAACAGCGCCACCGCCGCAAGACTGATCTTGCGCGACAGCGGCCAGTTTTTAAGGGCCGTCCACATATTTCCTCTGGCTATTTCCGTCATAGGGTTTGTTTTCTCCACATATGGTACATCAGGACAACCGGGCGCATTCCGGGATCCACTTCCATACAACCGGGCAGATACCCAGAACCGTCTCCAGGCGCCTGTCGGGCTTTACGATTCGACAGGCACCCGGTAGCATGCCTATACCTGCATGCGGATGATTTCCTGATAAGCCTCTACAGCCTTGTTGCGCATCTGCACCAGCAAACGCATGGAAATATCAGCCTGTTCAAGGGCAATCATTACGTCATGGATGTTGTCAGCCTTGCCGAGGCTGAAATCGCTTACCGCCTTGTCGGCGTTGATCTGAGCAGTGTTGGTATCTTCAACGGCTTTGGCAAGCAGATCGCAAAATCCGCCGCCATCTTTCTGTCCACTCTGATCAAGAGACGGAATCATCGCCTGCAGACGGGAATCTATAGTAATATCTTTCATAACTTGCTCCTATCGGCCAATTTCCAGTGATTTCAGCGCCATCCGTTTGGCCGCCTTGATAGCAGTTACATTGGCGTCATAAGCGCGGGTTGCCAACATCATATCGGTGGTTTCCTTGAGGATATCCACATTTGGCAATGCCACGTAACCATCGGCATTAGCATCAGGATGCTTGGGATCATACACCAACTTGAACTGGCTTTGATCACTAACGATTCCTGCAACATGCACCCCTTCCGCCACACGTTCGGCACGAGAACGAGCCATGTGATCACCAAAACTCATGGGCTGCGGCTCAAACACCACCATTTTGCGCCGATACGGGCCGCCCTGCGGCGTACGCGTCGTCTCGGAGTTGGCCATATTGGAACTGATGGTATCCAGCCGTATTCGCTGAGCCCGCAATGCCGAGGCACTTATACGCATTGAAGTAAACATATCCATAACCTTACCCTCCCGGAGCAAAAATCACCCCCGCAACTGCTATTGCCCCTGCACCACATACTTGATAATGGCCAATTTTTTGTTCAACATCTGTGCCGCGGCCTCAAACATGATCTGGTTCTGCGCCAAATCGACCATTTCTTCTTCCATCTTCACTGTGTTGCCATCGCCAAGTGCACTACGGTCGGGCACAGTAGTCAGACGCCCCTGCACATTTTCCAAAGTACTACCGGCTCCAGCTATATGCCGTGGATTAGTAACACGCAAACCCTGGCCTGGATTGGCAACCGCCTGGTTGAGTTCATCGAGAAATTCAAATTTTTTGGCCAGATATCCCGGTGTCTGGGCATTGGCAATATTGCTGGAAATGACCTGTTGCTTGCGCATGCGCAAATCAAGGGTTTTTTTCAATAGCAAAGTAGTATTGTCAATCAAAGTACCGTTGGCCATGTCAACCTCTCTTCGTCAACGCATTACGGCGTCCGCTATTGTTGTAACTCGGCAATTTTCATCGCTTCTTCAGCCAGTTTACGCCAATGTTCGTCAGTTGCTGTTTCGGCCAGTTTACGCAAAACATTTAACCCGGCCCGCCGCTGCCCCAATTGCAACATGATAGTCCCTTGACGATAACGCGCCTGGTCGGAGTACGTTTTGTCGTCGGCCAGATAACGATAACGCGCCAATGCCTCCTGTAGTTTTCCCTGGCGCCGCATGAGCTCCGCCTGAAACATGACATCGGCAGATGCGGCCCTGGTAAAGTCTTTACCAACTACATAAGCGATACTGGCTGCGGCCGGTTCCAGCATTCCATTCTGCTGATACATATGCGCCGCCAGTCTCTCTATCTCCTTGGATTGCGGACGTTTTTTCTGCTGCAGCAAGGCAAATACCCGTTCGTGCTTTCCCTGCGCCAACAACGCCTGCAGACGCAGCCAATATACTCTGGCAGCGTTGGCACCGCCGTCGGGAAACTCACGACAATATGCGCCGGCGTAATGTTCGACCCTGTCATAATCCCGCTGCTGCAGTAACGCCTGCATCAACACCGGATATACCCGCTCTCGATTGGTGGCGTTACTGCTGGCATCGAGCAGATACATGTAAAGATGAACTGCCCGTTTATAAAATTCCATCCGGGAAAATATCTCCCCCAACTCCACCAGAAAATCGAAACTGCGCTGACTGGCTACCAACAGATCGCGGTTCTGCTCCACCATTACCAGAGCACGAAAATACTTTTCGTGCTTGACCAGCTCATGGATCACCCCTGGCAGGATATCCACCAACAACGCCTGAGCCTGACCGATGAGCTCACTTAGGTGATCACTGTGGAGGAAATAACGCAACTCCTCTATAGCCACCATCCGGTTACCCAGCAGGTACTGAGCCAGGGCGTGCTTAAACTGCATTTCGGCGCGCCAGTTACGCGTCGGCATCAAATCTATCAAGCGGGCGTAATCTGCCAGCGAGCGGCGCCGACTCCGGATATCGTCCACCAGCATACCCAGATCGGCAATTTTAGCCTGCGCCAACACCGACCCGGTACTGCCGGGATGAATCTGATGAAGCAGATCGTAACCGGCGTTACGTTTACCGCTGTGAATAAGCGCCAGCGCCAGCACGTAACGCGCCATATCCCGCTGCTCGACATCCTCAACCAGGGGCAGCAGCTTTTTCAGCACTACCACCGCATCTTTATAGCGACGCAGCCGGTACAGACTGGTGGCATACCCGGCACAGGAAAAAGGCTCAGATGTAGTTTCATCCTCCAACGCCGCATAACGCTCAACCGCCACGGCAAAGTCGCCATGCAGATAGGTAATGTCGGCCTTGCGCCGCGCATAGACATCCTCCAGCACCCCGACGCCGCGCAACAAGGCTCCGTCCATAATGGCTGACGCCAAATCCAGTGAACCATTGGCAATATCAACCTCCGCCTGCAATAGATCGACATAAGCCTGCATGGGCGGCGGATACTGCAGAGCGGCGTTATCGGATAATACTACCAGCATATCAAACGGCGTCTTTGCCGCAGCCGCCGCAACATACATCTGCAGCAATACCGCGCACGCGTTCAAATTGGCATGCTTGCCATCAAGATGCTTACGCACATAACGCAACAAACGACGTGCCCGATCTAACTCCCCTGACCGCAGGAACAGATCTGCCTTGAGTAACTGCAGCCGCAGATCGGCGGCTGATTTCCCCTTTCTCGCCGTTACATGAGAAAGCACGGCCAGAGCCTGCCCCCAGTCCTCCTGATCAACCAGATTGATCACATCCAGGGGCAAAACATCGTCTACCTTGGCGGCCAACACCAGACACGGAAACGGCGCCATGGTGTAGCGCATGTTGGCCCTAACCCGTAGCGGCTGTTCATATTCGGCATAAAAACGCACCCAGTCGCCGCTAAAACGGGAAGTTATCCTGCGCTGCAATACGCCGCCACTGGCGCTCAACTGCCCCGGCAGGCTGCGCGCAATGGCCGGTCGGGTCTTGCGCTGGAACAGGCGCCAGATGACATCCAACCGCAGAGACGCAGCGCTGACATCCTTGTACGCCTTGACTTCGGCAGGTGGACGGCGCAACAGAAACGACAACATGAGTTTATGCTGTCCCTGCCCCATCAACACTCGCAGCAAACGCTCATCAGCTTTGGGCATGGCGACAAACGATGACGCGACCGTTTCCGGCATAATCACGTCAAGACGCTCCCCCCTGGTGCTGATCTCGCATTCCGGCAAGTGATTGAAACGCAGGGTTATGTGGCTTACATGAACATCATCCCGTTTGTCCACCCCAAGCAACTGCACCTGCTCCGCAGCAGCAACAACGCTGCAGCCGCAACCGCACCATAAGGCGCAACAGACTATCGCAACCACCCATCTATGCAGCACTGCCGCTCCCCCCGCGTGCATCGTCATCATCACATCAAGTTGACCAGCCCCACCATATCGGCGAAGACACAGCCCCGTGTGCCATCATCTGCAATAATCACACCACATCTACGAGCGACACATTCTCCAGCCTGCAGCCGCGTAATGCCGCCGTCGACATCACAAACGTAACAGGACAACTACACCTCGGTGTCATTTTTTTGACAGAATAAAACTGAAAAACTGGTTCAGAATTTTTCCGTTTTACATTATAATCCAGATTCAGCTTCGCACATGCATGAGCAGAATCGGAGTAAGGCAGACGGCGCTTACAGGAGAAATCTTTTTTTCGTTCGCAATTACAGACAGTTGAAACGCTTCCGACCTGTGTCCATGCCAGTACTTCGCTCTGTTTTGTAGCGCGGCTTTGTGTAGCATGCAGCTCCAATCCAACAAACATCTTTCCAATCGCGTGATCGGGAGACGCCATGACCGACGAGTTGAGCAGTGATCAAATAGAAATTATCCAGGAATTTTCCCAGGAAAGCCGCGACATGATCGAGCA
>JAMOOS010000050.1 GCA_027065245.1 Desulfuromonadaceae bacterium
CTGCGATACTCGCTGATAAACTCCTGTTCCGGCGGCGCTGAACCACCGCTGTAGCCGAGGTGACGCGCCAGTTTACGCAGCTCTTTTTTATCCGTTGTAAGTTGATTAAACGACTGATCGTGCACCAGGCGCAAGCGATTTTCCAGTTTACGCAGAAACTTGTAGCCGGCGCTTAAAATCTGCTCTTCGTCAGCGGGGATAATCTCCTGCGCTCTCAAAGCCGCCAGCGCCGCCAGAGTATTGGGCAAACGCAGCGCCGCCAGCGCACGTCCATGCAGCAATTGCAGATACTGGACGATAAATTCCACATCCACCATGCCGCCGCGGCCGGTTTTAATGTTGAAACGGTGGTCATCCTCGCGGGCGATCTCCTTTTCCATGCGCTGGCGCAGGCGGTAGATTTCGGCACGCAACTGTGGCGGCAGCGGTTTGAGCCAGGTTACTTCTTCGTTTATCGCCTCGATACGGCGACGAATGGCATCATCACCCACCACCACCTGCGCCTTGGTCAGCGCCTGCCGTTCCCACAACTGCGCCTGGGTGCGGTGGTATTCGGCGTAGGCGCTCAGGCTGGTAACCAGCGGCCCCTGATTGCCGGACGGACGCAGGCGGGTGTCGATCTCGTAGACCCGCCCTTCGCGCGTGGTTAGGGTGAGCACCGTGATAATACGCTGAGCCAGCCTGGCAAAGTATTCACTGTTGGTCAGTTCCTTAAAGCGTTCGCTGTCGCTGCCGTCCACCGGCCGGTTGCGGCCACCGCCGTCGTAGAGAAAAATTATATCGAGATCGGAATGGTAGTTGAGTTCCAGCCCGCCCAACTTGCCCATTCCCTGCACGGCAAACTGCGCCTCGCTCCAGTCACCGTCATCATTCTGGCAGAACGGCAGGCCAAAGCGGGGGATCAACTCGGCGCGGGCGATGTTGACCGCCTGCTCCAGACAGGCGATGGCCAGGTGGCTTAACTGGCGCTGACTGCTGCCCTGCTGCACATCGCCGCGCAAATCGTTGAGGGCAATGCGCAAAAACTCCTCCTTGCGGAACCGGCGCAAAATATCGAGATAATCCTCGTAGTGCTGACCGCGGCGCAACTGCTGCTCCAGCTCGTCGCGCAGCTCCTGCAGCGATTTTTCCCGCGCGGTGTTGGCACTGAGCACCAGGGAATCGAGCAATTCGGGACTGTGGAGAAAAAACCGCGACAAAAACTTGCTGGTACCGAACAGGGAGATGAGCAGCTTGATGATGGCGGTATTTTCCGCCAGCAGCGCGTAGAATGTCCCCTGGGCGCGGGCGCGGCTGAGAAACTCCTCCAGATTGAGCAGCGCCATGTCCGGCTCCGGCGAATTGAGCAGCTCGTGCAGCAGCGGCGGCAGGGCGCGTTGATAGTAACGGCGTACCCGCCGCGTCATGGGCGGGCCGATCTGGCCGTCGCGCAGGCGCATCATAATGGCGTAGGCACGCTCCACATCGCTGAAACCGTGCTCCTCCAGCACATCCTTGACCAGATCGCTGTCGCTCTCCTCGTCCAGCAGCAACCGTACCGGCGCGCTGATCTCCTCGCTCTGCTCATCCTCGTCCACATAAAACAGGCTGCGGTAGATACGGGTGACGTTGGCGCGATGGCGCTCCAGCTCGGCGACAAACTGCGCGCGCGAGCTGAAACCGCAGCGCCGCGCCAGACGCAGCATGTCGGCGTCATTGCTGGGCAGATTGTGGGTCTGGCGCTCCTGAAACACCTGAATGCGATGCTCCACCGTGCGCATAAACACATAGGCGCTGCGCAGCACTTCGGCGTCGTCGCGGCTTAAATAACCGGCGGCGTGCAACAGCTCCAGCGCCTTCAAGGTGCTGGTACTGCGCACCGCCGGGTTCTTGCCGGCATAGATAAGCTGCAGTGCCTGAACAAAAAATTCAATTTCGCGGATACCGCCGCAGCCCAGTTTAAGATTGATGGAGCAATCGCGCTGCTGTGCCTGGTGACTGTCGATCTTCTGCTTCATCACCTTCAAGTCTTCCACCATGCCGTAATCGAGATAACGCCGGTAGATAAACGGTTCCAGCGCCTTGAGAATCCGCTCGCCCAGAGCCAGATCACCGGCCACGGCCCGCGCCTTCATCATGGCGCTGCGCTCCCAGTTCTGCCCCCAGCTCTCGTAGTAGGTTTCCGCCGCCGCCTGGGAACAGGCCAGCTCGCCACTGCGTCCTTCGGGGCGCAGATCGAGGTCGACGCGAAAGACAAAGCCATCCTCGGTAACCTGGGCAATGGCACGGGTTAAATGCTCGGCCAGTTTGACAAAATAGTGGTGCAGATCGATCTGGTTGACAATTTTACCGTTGGCGCTGCAACCGGCGGTTTTACCTGCCGTGGTGGAATAGAAATAGATCAGGTCGATATCGGAGGAGAAATTGAGCTCCCAGCCACCGAACTTGCCCATCCCCAGCACGGTAAAGGTAGCTTCCACGTCGCTGAGAGTGGTGCCGTCGGCGGCATATTCCAGCGGGCGGCCATATTCCTGCTGCAGCAAGCGCTGACAGTGGTTGCACGCCAGGCGCAGCGTGGCGGCAGCCAGGCAGGAGAGCTGCGCCGTTACCGCCGCCAGATCGTCGACACCACTCAAATCGCGTCCGGCGATACGCAGTATCTCGCCATATTTGTAGCGGCGCAGACAGCGCTGCAAGGTGGCAAAATCGGCGTCTGCAGGCACCAGTTCCGTCAGCTCGGCCAGCATGTCGTCCACGCTTTTGCTGCGGGCGATGTGGTTGGCGACAAACAGGCGGCGAAAATAGTCGCCATCGCGACAGAGAATAGAGGTGAGAAACGTGGACGCGCCCAGCATCAGCAACAACTGGCGCCGCTGGCTGGCATTGTTGAGGCAGGCGGTCAGTTCGGCGCGATCCAGCTGCTCGCTGCAGCGCTCCAAATTGTTGAGAGCCATATCGGCGTCGGCGCTCTCCAGCGCCGTGGCGGCAACAATAGCCACCACATCGGCATCGCCAAGAAACTCATGCAACAAGGTGAGATTGGCAATGGTCTTGCCCGCCTCGGCAAAACCGCATGCCAGCAGGGTCTGCTCAAACTCGTCGTGGCGCTCGCCGCCACCGGCAGCGATAAAGGGGCGCAACATCTGGGCAACTGCCGACATATTATCCTCCCGCGGTCTTACGAAACGGTAAACAAACAAGAAGCCCGGAAGCTAACTTGCAAGGCGAATTATTCGTCACTCTTCTCCATCACCAGGCGTTTTTCCCGCTCGATTTCAGCAACCAGCTCCGCCTCGGTCGGCAGGATTTTTCTATCTGTGACTTTTGATGTTGCGTTCCAACTGGCGCACAGTCCAGTTTGCATTGCGGCATTCATTGCAATAGTAGACCAGCTCATCCGGGTCTTCGATCCGCATAATCAGGCGTAAATGGCTCCAGCTTAATTCTCTACACAGTGTGTAGAGAATTTCCTGTTCGGGAAATTTCAGGTAAAACTGAC
>JAMOOS010000051.1 GCA_027065245.1 Desulfuromonadaceae bacterium
GAAACGGCGCTTAAAAACGAGATTCTCGGCGCGTTTGCCATCTTTACCCGGCTGGCCGATGAAGCGCTGGAAGGCGGCGCGCCCCTGCGCGGTGTGGAGCTGAGTTTGACCGCCAGCGGACAGAGGCGCAATCTGCGCGCTGATGTTATCCCCAGCGAGCTGGACGGTGCGGTGCGGGTGCAGTTTTTTCTGCACCGCCCCGAAGGCGACATAACTATTACCACGCGCTTTCACGACCTGGTCGGCGCCAGCGCCGCCATGCAGGAAGTGTATCGCAAAATCCGCCTTTACGCCGCCAGTGACGCGGCGGTGGTGATAACCGGCGAGACCGGCACCGGCAAGGAGCTGGTAGCACGGGCCATTCACAACGAAAGCGCCCGGCGCGATAAACCATACGTGGCTATAAATTGCAGCGCCATTGCCGAGCAATTGCTGGAATCGGAGCTGTTTGGTCATGAAAAAGGGGCATTTACCGGCGCCATCCGCAGCCATCGCGGTCGTTTTGAACGCGCCGACGGCGGCAGCCTGTTTCTCGACGAAATCGGCGATATGCCGCTGCATACCCAGACCCGCCTGCTGCGGGTGCTGGAGGAACGCTGCGTGGAGCCGCTGGGTTCAGAGCAGGTAAAGCCGGTGGATGTGCGGGTAATCTGCGCTACCAATGTGGGGCTTGAGCAAGCGGTGGGACAAGGCAGGTTCCGCAGCGATCTGTATCACCGTATCAGTGTGCTGCGCATCCACCTGCCGCCGCTGCGTGAACGGCTGGATGATATTCCCCTGCTGGTAGAGGCGTTTCTGCAGCAGTTGAGCCAGCGCTATCAGCGCCGGGTGGAAAAACTCACGCCCGATGCCATCAAGCTGCTGCAGGCGTATATATGGCCGGGCAATGTGCGTGAGCTGCGCAATGTAATGGAGCGGGTGTTTGTGGAAAACTACGCCCCGGTCATTGGCGCGCGCGCTTTTGCCGAATGGGTGCGCGAGCGTCACAATTTCAGCACCCCGCGCTGGGACGAGGGTGAGCCGCAACCGGCCCCGGCCCTTATCACCCCGTACCCGTCGTCGGCACAACAGCGACAACTGGACAGGGAAACCATCCGCCGCGCCCTGACCGAGTGCGACAACAACTTAAGCGCCGCCGCCCGCAAACTGGGCGTACACCGTGCCACCCTGTATCGCCACCTGCAGCGGCTGGGGCTGAAACGGGATGAACTGTAGCGGCAACAACAACGGATATCAGATGCAGCGTCTACACTCAATAAAATCACCCGGAGACTGCAAAAGTCTCAGGTTACGTTTTATGGCAGCGGTATTGATCCCGGTGGTCATGCTGTCGCTGTCAATCTCCTTCGGCATCTTTACCCTGTACTCCCAATACCGCTTTACCGCCGACGAACTGTCCGGCGTTACCACAATCGAACATCTATTTTCTGCGCGAGACGCCCTGCAGCGGCTGCGCGGATTGTCGCAGATACGTCCAGTCGAAAACAACGCTATCACGGTGGAAGAACGCCGCAGCCAAGCCAGGGACGAGTTCTTCCATCAACTCGACGATGCCGCATCACCTCAATCCGGCGCAAAATTTATCCCCGAAACAGAATTGAAACAACTGAAAAGACGCGTATGGCAACTGTACAATGAAAATACTGGCGACAACAGCGAGTTCCAGAAATACAGCGCCGCCATAGACACCCTCCACGCTATTGTTTTGCGCGTAGCCGATCTCTCTAATCTGGTGCTTGATCCTGAACTTGATACCTATTACATGATGGAGATAGCGGTAAAACAGATCCCGGAGTTAAGTGAGGATATCGCCGTTCTGCGCGGAATCGGCAGTGGCATTCTGGCTGGCGGAACCATCGTTGCCGAGCAACTCAGACAGCTGCGCCACAAAGTCATTATCGCTGACGATAAGGTGAAAAAGTTTACTCGCGCCAGTGCAATTGTGCGCCATGCGGCTACCGACACCGCGCAAATTTTTACCGCCAACAATGTCAGCCTGCAACAGAAATGGAACGCATTCAAAGCTGTGTGCAAACGCGTCGACAACCACTGCTGCAATCTTAATGCTGAAACATTTTTCGACAGTGGAACCGAGGTTATCAACACCCTCAGGCTGATATTCAGCCAGACCATGCATCTGCTGCAACACCGCCTGCAGCAGCGGAAAGTCAACCAGTCACGGCTGATGCTGGGGTCGCTGCTGGCAGCATTGCTGGCGGTGTACGCAATTTTCTATTTTTCCCTGTCATTCTATCGCCAGCAGCAGCGTTCCTATCGCGAGCTTGAACGCATATCCATAACCGATGCCCTCACCGGCATCCCCAATCGCCGCTATCTGGACATGGTTTTTGACAACGAGCTGAAACGCGCCCGACGCGACGGCAAGGGATTCACATTTGGCATATTGGATGTCGATTTTTTCAAACAGTACAACGACACCTACGGCCATCATCAGGGCGATGACGCCCTGTGCCGCGTGGCTGAGGCCCTGGCGGCGGCACTGCCGCGCGCCGGAGATTACTATTTTCGCTACGGCGGCGAGGAATTCTGTTTTATCGCCGCCGTACCCAACGAAAAAACCGCTGCCATGATCGGTGAACGGATACGTCTCCGGGTGGAGCAGCTGCAGATAGAGCACCGCAAAAGCAGCGTATCACCCCATGTAACCGTCTCCTGCGGAATGATTTTTGTGCCAGAGATAACCACCGAGGATCTCGATTTTATGATCAAACAGGCGGACACCATGCTCTACAAGGCCAAAAGCAGAGGCCGCAACCGTTGCCTGACTATCAGCACCACCGGCAGTGGTTCCTAACCGCGCCGCCTGGCGGTGATCACCGCCCCTTCGGTTACACTGTAGCCCCAACCGGCACCACCATCGTAGTAGGAGATACTGTCGCACTCACCGCGAATCACCGGCATGATGGAGATCACCTCGTAGCCGCGCTGGTGCAGGTCGTTGCAGCGTTTTTCGATCTCCTGCCCCAGTTCATCCAGCGCCACAAAGTTGCTGTAGGTTTTCAGCTTGCTGCCGCCGAGCATCTTGCGCGGCACTTCGGTGCTCAATGCCCCCACCTTCACTGTTTCACACACATAATCCGGACACATCTGTTTATCCCTCCACATATATCAGGCTGTTACCGCACCATACGATAGCACATCTGCGCTGCGACGTCGCAACTGTCGCAGCTGCGACACCGGCGACGTCGCAACTGCGGCAACGCAAGCAGCTAAAACAGCATAACATATTGATTTTACACGGCAATACTTTTTGGCACGGCCATTGTATTATCCAGGGGCGAAAACAGTGAGGCAAATAGCCTCGGAATAAAAAACCATATAAAGGAGGATGTTATGTCTTACTTGAGCCTGATTAACGAACTGGATTGGATGCAACGGGAAATGAGTCGCACCCTGGGTGCCTTAGGTCTTGGTTCCGTGGTGGACTCGGCCATCAACTACCGCTTC
>JAMOOS010000052.1 GCA_027065245.1 Desulfuromonadaceae bacterium
TGGCACGCTCGTTCCGTATCCCCACCTATGTGGAGATGTACTACAACTCCCCCGCCAACATCGGCGATGCCGATCTCGATCCGGAAAAAGCGTGGAGCTACGAAACCGGCCTGCGCTGGCGCCAGAAACGGCTCAGCGCCAACATCAGCGTATTCCGGCGTGAAAGTGACGACATCATCGACTGGCTGCGCCGCGACAGCACCAGCCCGTGGCGGGTCAGCAACCTGACCAGCACTACTACCAGCGGATTTGAAGTCGGCGTTGATATCCGCCAGCCGCTGGCAGCACTGCCTCAGATTGGCCGGGTAAATCTCGACTACACTTACCTCGATCACGACGCCGACTATCGTGGTATGCAGTCAAAATACACCCTCGACAACCTGCGCCACCAACTGCATGTTGCCCTCTACTGCGACTGGCACCCGCGCCTTACCCACGTGATAAAAGCGCGCGTGGAACAACGGATGTGCGGCGACTCAAGCGTGATTGTCGATACCCGCCTCGGTTTTGCCGCCAGTGACACCATTGAGGTATATGTGGAGGGCAACAACCTGCTGGACGAAGAATACATCGAAGCCGGAGACGCTCCCATGCCCGGTCGCTGGCTGCTGGCAGGGTTAACCATGCGGCACGATTTTATGTAGTTGCAATCACTGTGCATGCAATTCCACCGCGGCGTAAACGCTACGTCCGCCCCGCTGCAGTTCAAGCTGCAGGTTACCGCTGTTATCACGATGGCGGCGAATCAGGTAGATGGCAGCGCTGGTGTTGGCGGGGGTGATACCGTCGATGGCGGTGATAATGTCGCCCGGCTCTATTCCGGCAGCGGCGGCAACGGTTGACGGCAGCACTTTTTTTACCGTTACGCCGTTTTTCTCCTGATGCAGCATTACGCCCAGTTGCGGATGAGGCGGAGCGGCTTCGTAACGGCAGTAATACAGGTAATGCCACGGCAGCAGCGGCAACTGCGGCAGGGTTACAGGCATGGTACGCGGCTCGACACCGGGAGCGGTTTCCACCTCTTCGCTGCCGATGAGGCAATAGCTGACGGGCAGTTGCTTAAACAACCGGCGCGGAATGCCGAAGCCGTAGCGGATATGGTTGCCACCGGCAAAGATGAGCAGGTGGCACTTGTCGCCGTGCGCCCGCAGGTAAGCGGCGGCGCGCCCGGCCATGGTATCGTCCCACAGGTTCTGCACCCGGATAAAGGCGGCACTGTCGTGGCTGCCCTGAGTGTGAGCGGCAAAGTAGGCATCGATCACGGCACGGTAGTAGGGGTCGTCGCTGGCGCTGGGCGCGGCGGCAGCGTGCATGGCCGCCATTTTTTCCGCCCGGCTGACGTTAAGAGCCAGCAGCGGCACCCGCAACCGCCGCGCCGCCAGCAGCAGCGGACGATACAGGGCAAAGTCCATCCCCCAGTTGCGGTACCAGTCCAGTCGACTGACCAGCTCCAGTTCAGTCAGTTTGCCGTCGATCCAGGCGTCCAGCACCGGCTGCTGGGCGGCGTTGAACATCTCCATCCCCACCGCCAGCCGACCGGGATAGCGCCGCGCCATATACTCCAGCACGTCAAGCTGCAACTTGTGCGTGGCCGGATTGTCGTGGGTTTCACCCACGTAGACCACGCGGGCATCGGCGGCGGCGGCAAACATCTGCGCTGTGTCTACCACCGTACCGGTGGGCAGATGAACAATGGTGCCGACCTGCGCAGGCTGCGGCAATGGATACGGTTGCTCGGCGTTACCCAACATAGTATCGCAGTGGCAACAGCCACCCATCAACAGCGCCAGCGCCAGAAGCAGCAGGCGGGACATAATTTTAACGCGCATAGATATTTTTAGAATAAAAAATCTCCGTCATTTCGTGGCGCAGCAGTTCCAGCACCCGGTTCTTTTCCTTGGCGGAAAAATCCTGCATGGCGGTGCCGAACAGGTAGTTCTCCAACTCGATATCCTTCAGCAGCATCTTGGTATGGAACAGATTTTCCTGGAAGATGTTGATATCCACGCAATTGTACAGCTCACGCGTTCTCTTGTGGATAAACTCCTGAATGGAGTGTATACGATGATCGATATAATGTTTTTTACCGCGCACATCGCGGGTAAAGCCGCGCACCTTGTAATCGATGAGGACAATATCTGACTCAAACGATTTTATCAGATAGTTGAGCGCCTTCAGCGGGCTGATGCGGCCGCAGGTAGAGATGTCCACATCGACACGAAAGGTGGAAATTCCCAGTTTGCTATCGCTTTCAGGATAGGTGTGAATACACAGATGGCTTTTATCCAGATGCGCCAACACCTGCTCAGGCTTCGGTTCAATGGGTTCCTCGGCGATGAGAACCGTTACGCTGGCGCCCATGGGATCGTAATCCTGGCTGGAGATGTTGAGCACCGTGGCGCCGATAATGTCGGATACCCGGCACAGAATATCAACCAGTCGCTCGGCGTTGTATTCCCCGTCTATATACTCCAGATATTCCTTGCGCGAGCGCGGTGCCTTGGCGTAGCAGACGTCGTAGATATTGAAAGAAAGTGTTTTGGTGAGATTGTTGAAACCGCGCAGCTTTATGCGCGAACGCCGAGAGCGCGTTGTTTTTTTAGCCCTCATCGCCCGCCTCCCTGTAATGATGCCCAAACGACTAACGCGGCGGCCGGCGGCCACCGGTTACGGGTACACGCAATAACTGCGGCATAAAACCACAAAGCGCCCGGCGCGACAAGTAAAAATCACTGCTGCGCCACCGCATAGTCGGGGTAGTCGCCACACAGCTGGCGAATGGCAAAATGGGTGGTAAACACGGCGCTGCTAACATATCATTTTTTTTGCGGCAGATAGCCACCTTAATCAAGAAAGCTATTGACTAATAAGGCAAATGCAATACCATGTATCAAGTTAATCTTTTGACCTGCATTAATGTCATGGCCGTAGTGGAGGAGTTATGTTCGGTTTTTTCAGAAGAAAAAAGAAACAAAAAAGCGCAGAACAGTCGGTGGTAAACACTCAACCGACAGCAAAGGAACAACCGTCATTTGTACAAGGAGCCAAGATAGCCTATCAGCCGGAGCTGATTGATCAGTTTAAAAAAGACCACAAAGAGCTGCTTACGTTGTTCACCAATATAATAAACGCAGCCGAAGGGCGGGATACTGTGCAAATCCCCGCCCTGCTTACCGAGTTCAAGCGGCGCATCATGGGGCATTTACTGCAGGAAAATATCCAGCTCTATGTGTACCTCAAGTATCTCTACGCTGACGACAGCATGACCTCGGAATTGACCAAGAGCATGCAGAAGGAGATGTCGGCCATCGGCAAAACTGTACTTGATTTCATCTCCAAATACACGGCAAAGGGCGCTAAATACGACCAAGAGTTTCGCGACGGACTGCAGGGCATCGGCGCAGTGCTGGTGGAACGGATAAAAGTGGAAGAGGAAAACCTCTACGGCCTGTATCTACCACCTGG
>JAMOOS010000053.1 GCA_027065245.1 Desulfuromonadaceae bacterium
GGCGGCGTTGCCGTGACGCAGGCGTTGGCCGCGACCGATTTCAAACGGAGTGATGGCACCGATGTCGTGATCCTCCACCTGGGCGCGCGGATAACGGTAGACAAACGGGCCGGTGTGGTTGGCGGCGGTGAGCATGGCGCGACGCAGCTCGACGCCATCGCGCGGCACGGCGATGGTGATGTTGGGGATAGGGCGCAGGTAGGAGAGATCGAACACGCCGTGGTGAGTGGGGCCGTCGGCGCCCACCAGCCCGCCGCGGTCAAGAGCGAAGGTTACCGGCAGGTTCTGCAGGCAGACATCGTGCAAAACGTTGTCGTAAGCGCGCTGTAAAAAGGTGGAGTAGATGGCCACCACCGGGCGCAGGCCGCTGCAGGCCATGCCGGCCGCCATGGTTACCGCGTGTTGCTCGGCAATGCCGACATCGAAAAAACGCTCAGGAAAGCGACGCGAAAATTCCACCAACCCGGTGCCGGTGCTCATAGCGGCGGTGATGGCGGTGATTTTTTCATCCTGCCGGGCCAGTTCACACAGATATTCGCCAAAAATGGCCGTGTAGCTGCGGCTGCTGCTGCCGCTGGCGGAAATGACTTTGCCGCTGTTGCGCTCAAACGGTCCCACACCGTGAAACATGGACGGATTCTGTTCCGCTGGCGGATAACCCTTCCCTTTTTTGGTGATTACATGCACCAGCACCGGCCCTTCGAGTCGGCTGACGCTGGTGAATGTTTCGATCAATTCACTTATGTTGTGACCGTCGATGGGCCCGACATATTCTATGCCGAAGGCCTCAAACAGCATCCCCGGCGTTACAAACGCCTTGAATGATTCCTCGGTTTTCTTCGCCAGCTGGATGAGATCCTTGCCGAAGCGCGGTACGTTGTTGAGGAAATTTTCCGTCTCTTTTTTAAAACGCACAAACAGGCGCGAGGTCAACTGACGGCTTAAAAACGACGATAACGCGCCGACATTGGGAGAGATGGACATATCGTTGTCGTTGAGTACAATCACCATATTGCGGTCGAGATGACCGGCGTGGTTGAGGGCCTCGTAAGCTATGCCGGCAGTGAGGGAGCCGTCGCCGATGACGGCGAATATCTTGTTGTTGCCTCCCAGACTGTCGCGTCCCACCGCCATGCCCAGTGCTGCTGAAATGGAGGTGCTGGAGTGGCCGACATCAAAGCAGTCGTGGACGCTCTCGCAGCGTTTGGGAAAACCGCTCACACCGTCGAGCTGGCGCAGGGTGGCGAAATTATCGCGCCGACCGGTGAGGATTTTATGGGCGTAAGCCTGGTGTCCTACATCCCAGACAATTTTGTCGCTAGGCGAATTGAGCACGTGATGCAGGGCGATGGTCAACTCCACCACACCCAGAGAACTGGCCAGATGACCGCCGGTAGCGGCTACGGTGGTGATGATCTGCTCACGCAGCTCGGTGGCCAGTTGCTTCAGCTCGGCAGCGGTGAGGTTAGTCAGATCGCTTGGGGAGCGCAAATTGTTCAGCAGATTGCTCATAACAGGTGGTTGATCCCTTTTCTAACTCGATCTGGTGATGATGTATGCCGACATCTGCCGCAGCGCTGTGGCGCTGTCGCCAAACGGTTCCAGCGCCGCCAGTGCCTGCTGGTGCAGTTGCTCCATCTGGCGGCGAGCCGCTTTAATGCCTGCCACCGCCGGCCAAGTAGCTTTGCCGCGTTCAGCGTCACTGCCGATATCCTTGCCCAGTTGCTGCTGGTCGCCGACAATATCCAGTATATCATCAGCAATCTGAAACGCCAGCCCGGCGGCGCGACCGAATTGACACAGCCGATTGTAGCTGGCGGCGTCAGCAGCGCCGAGCAGGGCGCCGCACTCAATGCTGGCGCGGATAAGGGCGCCGGTTTTATGGTTGTGGATGTACTCTACCGTTGCCAGATCGACGCTGGTGCCTTCGGCCTGCATATCCACTACCTGGCCGCCAACCATTCCCGCCGCTCCGGCGGCAGCGGCTATTATGGCGCATACCCGCTGTTGGGTGGCGCATTCCAGTTGCGGCTGCGGCTGCGCTAGGGTGATAAACGCCTGGGTAAGCAGAGCGTCGCCGGCCAGTATCGCCAGTGCTTCGCCGAATACCTTGTGATTGGTGGCCACGCCACGGCGGAAATCGTCGTCATCCATGGCGGGCAGATCGTCGTGGATAAGTGAATAGGTGTGAATCATCTCCATGGCGCAGGCGGCGGGCATGGCGTTGTTGTCGTCGCCGCCTACGCAGGTGCATGCCGCCAGCATCAACAATGGACGCAGCCGTTTGCCGCCAGCAAAGACGGAATAGTGCATGGCCTCGTGCAGCCGTTGCGGTTTTTCTCCTTTGGCGGGAAGATACTCGCTCAACGCACTGTCTACCCGTTGCCGCTGCTGGTGCATGTATGTATGCAAATCTGTATGTAAATCCATAATATGTCTGCCTGGTCGCAGTTAATATAATAGTTATGATGGTCGTGCAAAAACAAACAAGAAGGCAGAAATGTTCAAAGGAGCAGGCATACATGTAGTATGTCAAGTTTTTGAACAAACGCCTGCAACGCAGGTGGGCGGATTTTTTGCGCCGCCATCGGGTTATTGCGGCAGATGCAGTGCGCTGGTGGTAATGTCGCCGGCGCTGTTTGTCATCAGCCGTTCCACCTTGTTTTCCACCTGGGTCAGCGCTTTGCGGCAGCGCTGCACGTTTTTTACGCCGCGCTCAAACAGCCGCAACGCCTCGTCTATGGGCAAATCTCCCTGTTCCAGCCTGTCAGCGCATTCCTCCAGTTCGGCAAGAGCCTGTTCAAATGTAGGACTTTTGGCCATTTTCAGTTCGCTCCGATTGAGTAGAATTGGCGAGGATAAGGCAACCGTTCAATTATCACGCCTGTTGCGCAATGGTCAAGCAAGTTCGCCGTTAATCTGCCTGCTCGATGATGGCTTTGGCGCTGCCATGGTAAAAACGGATGGTTATCTTGTCGTCCGGTTGCAGCTGGGTGCTGGCGGTTATCAGTTGTGGCGGTGTGCCGCTGCGGGTGACGACGGCAAAGCCGCGCTGCAGCGTATGCAGTGGTGACAATGCTTCCAGCTTGCCCTCTAGACGGCGTAGTTGCTGTTGTGCGCCGGTGAGATTGACAGCCATGGCGTGATGCAGGCGACGGTAGCTGTTCTCCAGCCGCTGGCGCTCAAATTGCAGCAGTTGTTGCGGTGTGCGCAGACGGCGCGCCAGATATTCGACACGGTTGGCGGCGGCGGTGATGATGGCATGCATGCGCCGGTGCAGGCGCTGAGTGAGTTGGTCGAGGTATTGCTCCAGATCACGGCGGTTTTTTACCACCAGTTCGGCGGCGGCGCTGGGGGTGGGGGCGCGCAGATCGGCGACAAAATCGGCAATGGTTACATCGGTTTCGTGGCCGACGGCGGAGATTACCGGGATGGTGGAGGCGAAGATGGCGTGCGCCACCTCTGCGCTGTTAAACGCCTGTAGATCCTCCAACGAGCCGCCGCCGCGACCGACGATAAGCACATCGGCGCGGGCGTGGCGGTTGAATTCGGCAATGGCGGCGGCAATTTCGGCGGCGGCCTGTTCTCCCTGCACCAGTACCGGGCGCAAAATGATACGGATGCCGCTGGCGCGGCGGTTGAGGACGTTAATAATATCGTGGATGGCGGCACCTGCGGCTGAGGTTACCACGCCGATAATCTGTGGATGTTCCGGCAGTGGCTGCTTGTGGCGCTGATCGAACAGTCCCTGTTTATCCAGTTGTTGTTTCAGTTGCTCAAAAGCCAGTTGCAGATTGCCGCGCCCTTCGGCTTCGAGCCATTCGCACACCAGTTGCAGATCACCGCGTGGGCGATACACCTGTACGGCGGCGGTGCAGATAACCTGGATGCCGTTTTCCGGTGTAAAGGCGATACGGCGGTTGTGGCTGCGGAACATGGCGCAGCGAACCTGGCTGTTATCATCCTTGAGGGTAAAATACCAGTGGCCGGAACGAGCGGCGGTAAAATTGGAGATCTCGCCGCGTACCGCCACGCGGACAAAGTTATCCTCTAAAGTGGCGGCAATGAGTTCGTTAAGGGTGCTTACGCTGATGACATCGGGTAATGACTGACTGAACATGGCATTAGTCCCTGGTGTCAGTACAACAATTGTTGTACCGGCACAATCTCTACCCCCAGCTGCTCAAGTTGCGGCAGGAACTCACGCAGGGCGGTTATGGTCTGCGGATATGGATGGCAGATGCCGATGGCGCTGCCGCGTTGCCGGGCCAGGTGCGCCAGTTGATACAGCTGCGCCAGAATTTTATCGCTGTCGCGCTCGTTATCGAGAAACATATCGCGTACCGCTGTTGGCACCCCCAACCGCCTGGCCTCTTGCGCCGCTACCGATTCGGCAAAGGTGCGGCTGTCAACAAAGAACAGCCCGGCTTTTTTCAGCTCCATTAGTACCAGATCCATCTGGTGAACGTGGCGGGTAAATTCCGAACCCATGTGGTTGTTGCCGCCGACAGCGTAGGGCAATGAGGCGATAATTGTGCGGATACGGGCGGTAATCTCGGCGTCGCTGCGCTGCCAGAACAACCCCAGATGGCCGGGATTGTTGCGCGGGTAGTTGATCGGCTCCATGGGGATGTGGATCATAATTTCGCGGCCAAGATCATGAGCCATCAGCATCAGTTTGGTAGAGTAGCGCTCATCGGGGAAAATCGATACCGTGATGGGTGGTTCCAGTTGTATTGCCGCGCTGCCGGTGGTGAGATTGAGACCGATATCGTCCATGATGATGGCGATCCGTTTGCCTGCGGCAGGCGATGGCGGCGGAGTGATCGGCGGCGTGACGGCTGGCGGTGTGACCGCCGGGATTGGCGGTGGTTCAACCGGAGTGGGCACGGTAACCGGCGCCGACGGTGCAGTTACCGGCTGATGGCTGACTGTCACTGGCTGCTGGTGCGGCAGTGGCCAATGCAGGACGATAAATAGTCCGGCGACGATGGTGCCTAGCAGAAAACACCCAGCCAGAATGGCCAGGTTGGTCTGTTGTTTGCGTAGCTGCCGCTCTTTGCTGCGTGGCGCTTTGGTTGTTTTACGGGCCCTTTTTTTCGTCCCCGTTTTTTTTCCTTTAGCGTTGTCTTTTTTCGTATCGGCCATGGGCTGTTATATGTCCGTTTAATTCAGGCAGATGTCAGATATGTCCCCGTGTCGGGGGTACAGGTGGCGCAGCTGCAACATTATTGCCTGTCCCTTTTGCTGCGCTGCGAAGACGCATTATCTGCGTCATGGCGGGGCATGACAACATTTTTTATCCGTCTAGTGCCTTTTTTGCAGCCAGTCGTGGGGATTAAGCGGTGTGCCGGAATGGCGCAGTTCAAAGTAGTAGCTGTCTTTGCCTTCGTAACCGGAAGTTGAAATAACCTCTCCCTGCTTGACGATGGTTCCCACCGGCTTGTCCAGATATGCCACCTGGGCATACAGACTGAAGTACTTGGCGCCGTGGTCGATGATGATCAGGTTGCCGAATCCTTTGAACGGTGCCGCAAAGGCGACGCGTCCGGCGGCTATGGCTCTGATGTCGGTGCCGGGTACGGCGACGATCTCCACGCCGTTACGCTTGATAATGCTGCCGGTACGACTGTCGCTGCCGGTGCCGAAATCACGCCGGATGGCACCGGATGACGGCCACGGCAGCTTGCCCTGCAAGCTGATAAACGGTGTGCCGTCGGCGACAAAGGTTGCCTTACGCTGCTGGTGCAGGCGTTGTACCAATGCCTGCAGTTTTTGCGAGCGCTCTTTGAGTAACCGCAGCGTTTTTTTCAGCCGCCTGGCGTCGGAGCGGATTTTTGCCACCAACTGGCGGCGCTGGCGTTTGTTGCGCAGTAGCTGCTCTTTTTTCTGTTTCTGTTTCTGCAGCAGGGCCTCTTTTTGTTCCAATTGCTGCTGCAGCTCTTTGCGTACGCTGCCAAGGCGCGCCATCTGCTCGCGGTAACTGTGCAGCAGCTGGCGGTCGTGGCTGGCAATAATACTGAGAAATTGAACGTTTTCGGTTAGTTCAAGTGGTGTTTCGGTAGAAAAAATCAGCTTGAGAGAGCAGATGTCGCCGCTGGTATATAGCGCTTTGAGACGCTTTTCTACATCCTTTTGCGAGCGCGCCAGAATTGCCTGGTAACGCTGTATCCGTTGTTGCAGTTCGTTGATATTGTGTCGCGCCTGCTCCAGTTGTTGTTGCTGCTGCCTGAGTTTGTTGTTGCTGCTGGCGATTGCCTGTTCCAGCTTGGAAAGCTGCTTCACCGCGCTCTGTTCCGCCTGTTGTTTCTGCTGCAGGGCACCGCTGGTTTTTTCAATCTGTTGTTTTACCTGCACCAAAGTGTTCCTCTTGCTGTCCAGTTCGCTGGCAGATGCCGTGAGCGCACCACCGCTTAGAGCCGTTGCGAGTAACCAGACTGTGAGGACGGCATTGAGATGGATGAAAATACGCTTATGCATGTTCATTACAACCGGACAAATTTGCGCAATGGCAGCAGACTGGCGATAAACCCCAGAATCAATCCTAGCAGTACCATGCCCAACTGATAGCTAAGCGGCAGAAAATGGATGTTGGCGGCGGCGGTGGTGGTCAGCAGCGCTGTTAGCCCTTTTTTGAGAAAAAAGTAGTACAGCAGATGGCAGCCGCCCAGCGCCAGCAGTGCGCCGATGGCGCCTTGCAGAGCGCCCTCGGCCATAAACGGCGCTTTTATAAACATGGGCGTGGCACCGATGAGTCCCATAATCTCCAACTCTTCGCGGCGGGCGTAAATAGTGAGTTTGATGGTGTTGGAGATGATAAACAAGGTGGCAAAGATGAGAAAACCACCTGCCATGCTACCGATAAGACGTAACAGAAAGATGAAAGCGTCGTAGCGTTGCAGCCACTCCTGACCGTAGCGAAACTTATGGAAATTGTTGTTGCTTTTTAGCAGCTTGACCAGTTGCTCGGTACCGGCGCGCGAACGCGCCTGTTCGCTCAAACTGATCTCCAGCGCGGCCGGAAGTATCTCCGGCATCAATCCGTCGAGCAGGTCGGCGTTTTGCCCCAGCCGCTTGCGAAAACGCTCAAAAGCCTGCTGCTGGGAGATATAATGTACCTTTTCCACGTTGGGATAGTGCTCTATCTGGTCGATCCACTCCTTGAGCTTCTCCTCGCTAGGTACCTGGTCGATGTAAACCACCACCTGAATATCGCGGCTCCACTCGCGTGCCAGATTCTGGATGTTCATCACGATCAGGCCAAAAAAAGCCAGCAGCATCAGGGCTACTGCCACGGTGCCGATGGTGGCGGTACACAGCAGTGGACTCTGACGCATGCTCAGCAGGGTGCGGCGGAAGAAATAGCGTATTTTTTCCATTGGTTACACCTCTTCCTCGTTGTCATCCTCGGGCGGCGGAGCGCTATCGGAGGTTATGTTACCGTCGTGCAGAGTGAGGGTGCGGGCCGGAAACTGCTGCAGTATTTCCTGATCGTGGGTGGCCACCATCACCGTGGTGCCCGCTTCGTTGATCCGTTTGAACATCTCCATGATCTCCACCGCCAGATCGTGGTCGAGATTGCCGGTGGGCTCGTCAGCCAGCAACAGGCGCGGGTTGACCACCATGGCGCGGGCCACGGCGACGCGCTGCTGTTCGCCACCGGAAAGTTCCAGCGGCGTGCGCCGCAGTTTGTATTCCAGCCCCACATATTGCAACACCTGATAGACGCGGCTGGCGATCTCCTGGCGGGGCAGATTCTGTACCTGTAGCGGCAGAGCCACGTTTTCAAATACGCTGCGGTTGTTGAGCAGTTTGAAATCCTGAAAGACAAAGCCGATGTCGCGGCGCAGCATGGCGATGTCGCGTGGCTTGAGCCGGGTAGTGTTGCGTCCACCCATGAGAATCTGGCCGCGGCTGGGTTTTTCGGCACAGTAGAGCAGACGCAGCAGCGTCGATTTGCCAGCGCCGGACGAGCCGGTGATATAGACAAAGTCACCAGAGGGGATTTTTACACTGACGCTGTGCAGCGCTGGTACGCCGTTGTTATATATTTTGCCAACGTTGAACAGTTGGATCATGAGTGTTCCTCCTGGTCTGCTGGTGCTGTGGCTGTAATTCTGAAGATGTGTATCACGTTTGCTATTGTAACTGAACCATAATTAGCTTTTTGCCCGGTTGTGGTTACGCGTCGAACCGCTGTTGCCAGGCATCGAAAATTATCGTTTTTTCCGCGCCGTATCCCGCCAGGGTGGCACGCACCGCAGCAGCGTCGCGCTCCTGTTCGAGCCGGGCCGGGTTTTTGGAGAAAAACAGATCGGCATAGGCGATAATCTCTTCTTCCAGGGTTGCTGGAATAAAATCCTCCGCTGGCAGTGGCAGGTTCTGTGCCTGTATTTCACTGGCGCTCAGGCCGACACCGATGTGGTTGGCACATACGGCGGCATGGCGTGGCAGCCCCATTGCCGCAAGAATATCGCGTCCGACCACGCCGTGGCGTAAATATGGCAACTGACCGTAGCAGCCGAGTGTCGGGGAATGAGTGGCAAAGATGCCGATATCGTGCAGTAGCGCCGCCTCGGTGACAAACTCAACGTCTACCTCACGTTGCGCGGCACGCAGACGCAGGGCGATGGCGCGCGCCCTAGCCGCCACCAGCTCGCTGTGGCGCAGCAGGATCCGCTGTGCCACAGTGGTGGGGAGATAATACTGTTGCAGCAGTTGTGCAGCGTCGATCATTTTGTCACGGCGTCCGTTGTGTGTGGTTGCGCGGCGCGGTGGCCACGGTTATTTCCCTTGCAACATCACTGTTGCCATGTGTATGCTAATCATCGATTTATACAGGATATTTTTACCTATTGCGAGGGTTAAAACAAATACTCCATGGCCGTGCCGCTGTCAAAAATAATCGAACGTCTCAACCGTATGGGCGGGAGCAGTTTTTCCCTGGCCGATGTGCAGCGCGGGCTGGATATTTCCGCGCGTCAGCGGCGTGAATTGCACGATTTTATCGCTTTTCTGGTGGATGCTTCTCTGTTGCGCCAGTATCGGCGCGGGCGCTACAAAATGCGCGCACGGCTGGAAACTGTTAGTGGCAAAGTCAGGCTACGCCGTGGCGGCGGAGCGTGGTTGCACCGGGATGATGACGACGGCGGCGGCATTTACATCGCGCGCCAGCATACTGGCGCTGCCTTTGACGGCGATGAAGTGCTGGCGCTGTTGCTGCCGGGGCGGCGGACGCAGCGGCCGGAGGCGGTGGTGGTGGAGATTATCCGCCGGGGTGGTGGCAGCATTATCGGTGTGTGTCGTCGCGTTGGCGCAACGCTGGTGGTGCACGAGCGGGACTTCGGCTGGGAATTTGAGTTGAATGACGCTGCTGCCGGGCTGGATAATCATCTGGTGGCCGTCGCCATCGACCGCTACCCGGAGGCGGGGGTACGCGGCAGCGCCCACCTGCTGGCGCTGCTGGGTGAAGTCGGCAGTGCGCAGACCGATATCAACGCCACCGCCTGGCGCCTGGGGCTGCCGCTGGAATTTGATGCCGCTGTGGTAGAGCGGGCGCGGCAGGTGGCACAGCCGGTAAGTGATCAGGAGCGCAGCGTCAGGGTCGATCTTACCGCTCTGCCCCTGGTTACTATAGACGGCGCTGATGCGCGTGATTTTGACGACGCGGTGGCGTTGCGCCGGGAGGTTTCGGGCAGTCGGTTGTGGGTGGCCATAGCCGATGTCAGCCACTATGTGCGCCACGATGATATTGTCGATGGCGCGGCGCGTGAGCGCGGTACCAGCGTTTATTTCCCTTGCCGTTGTATCCCCATGCTGCCGGAAGTGCTAAGCAACGGCATCTGTTCGCTTAAACCACGGCAAGAGCGGCTGGTGCTGGTGGCGGAGATGCTGTTTGACCGTACCGGTCGGCGCCAGACGCTGGAGCTTTATCCGGCGGTGATGCGCAGCCGGGCGCGCCTTACCTACGCTCAGGTGCAGCATCTGCTCGATGGTGGTTGCGCTGATGATATTGATGCTGAAGTTGCCGCCATGCTGTCGGCCATGGATGATCTGGCGCGCAAACTGGGTGAGCAGCGGCGCCAGCGCGGTGCCATCGATTTTGATCTGCCGGAGGCGGATATTCGCTTAAGTGACGCCGGGCTGGTACATCATGTCGGGCGGCGTTGGCGCGGTAGTGCCCATCGTTTAATCGAAGAGTTTATGCTGGCCGCCAATGAGGCGGTGGCGCAGTGGCTGGCCGAACGGCGCCAGTTGGCCATGTTTCGGGTGCATGAAGCGCCGCAGCGTGAGGCGCTGCTGGCGCTGCAGCAGTATGTGGCCGCCTTTGATCTGGGCTTTAATCTCAACGACGACGGCAGTGTGGATGCGCGCCAGTTACAGCGCCTGGTTGCGGACGCGCAGCTAAACGGTCACGATTACGCGGTAAATCGAGTGTTGCTGCGCAGTATGCAGCAGGCGCGTTACAGTGCTGAGTTGCTGCCTCATTTTGGTCTTGGCAGTGAGGCCTATTGCCATTTTACTTCTCCCATTCGCCGCTATCCCGATCTGATTACCCATCGCCTGATTCATCGTCTGCTGAATGGGGACAGCCGTTGGCTGCACTCTGAGCTGGCAACCATGGCGCAGACCTGCAGCGCTCAGGAGCGACGCACGGCGGAGGCGGAACGCGATATAATCGATCTGCGCAAGTGTCAGTTTATGGCGGATAAAATCGGTTTGCGCTATAGTGGGCGGGTAACCGGCGTAGCCGAGTTTGGCTTTTTTGTTGAACTGGATGATTTTTTCATTGAGGCGCTGGTGCCTGTGCGGACGCTGGGCGACGATTATTATCACTACGATGCAGAACACCATCGCCTGGTGGGGCAGCGGCGGCGGCAGGTGTATCACATCGGTAAACCGGTGCAGGTTGTGGTGGCTGCCGTGCGCGAAAAGCAGCGGGAGATCGATTTTATCATTGCCGGCAGCGAGATTGGATCGGTGCGCCGAGGGCGCGGGCGGAGAAAAAACGCCGGGCGGAAAATTTAAACAGTTAACGTATCGGTGTCAGCGGTCGATACAGACAGAGTGATATGCAAATAATCAGAGATTTAAGTGACATAACCGCTCCATTCGAGCAGGCGGTGGTAACGTTGGGTAACTTTGATGGGGTTCACCTCGGCCATCGTGCCATCTTTCGCACCGTGGTGGAAGAAGCGGCGCGACGTGGCGGAACTGCCGTGGTGTGTACTTTTCAGCCTCATCCCCTCAAGGTGCTGGCGCCGCAGAAGGCGCCGCTGCTGATTAATACCGCCAGCGAGCGTGAACGTCTTATTGCCGCGTCGTGTGTTGATGTGCTGCTGATGCTGCCGTTTACCCGCGCCCTGGCGGCGCTGACGCCGCAGCAGTTTGTTGAGCAGATACTACTGGATACCATCGGCGTCAAACATCTGGTGGTCGGCTACGATTATGCCTTTGGCCGCGGGCGCAGCGGCTCGGTGGATTTTTTACGTGAGCAGGGAGAAAAGCACGGTTTTACCGTGCAGGTGTTCGGCCAGGTGTGTAAAAACGGTCAGGTGTGCAGTTCCACCCGGGTGCGTAATACCATCCTCAGCGGCAATGTCGATAACGCTGTGGCCATTTTAGGCCGACAGTTCAATTTTGAGGGCGTGGTGGTACATGGCGACGGCCGTGGCCGTGAGCTGGGTTTTGCCACTGCCAATCTCGAAACCGATAAAGAGCTGCTGCCGTGCAGCGGGGTGTACGCTGCCATGGTGCGTCACGAACACGCTGGCAGCGTGGATGACTACCAGGCGCTGGTAAATATCGGTACCAAGCCGACCTTTGGCGCTCATCCCCTTACCATCGAGGCGCATATCCTCGATTTGCAGCGTGATCTGTACGGCGAAAAACTGCGGGTATATTTTGTCAAACGGCTGCGTGACGAGCAGCGTTTTCCCGATAAAGACGCTTTGATTCGTGCCATCAAGCGCGATGTGCAGCGGGCGCGGGATATTCTTGATAAGACAGATATTGTCGAATATCGCGAATATCTTCATTTTGATCGCGCCGCCGTGCGGCGGCGGGAACCATGACCGCGCCGGTGAGCGGCAGCAGTGCCGTATATGCCATTATCGGTGACCCGGTTAGTCACTCGCTGTCGCCGCGGATGCATAACGCCGCCTTTGCCGCCCTGGGCATTGACGCGGTGTATGTGCCGTTCCGGGTTGCTGGCGCAGAGTTGGCGTCGGGGGTGCAGGCGCTGCGCACGCTGGGGGTGCGCGGTGTCAATGTGACCATCCCGCACAAGGAGCAGGTGTGTCAGTTTCTTGACGAAATCGACGCTGGCGCGCAGGTTGTCGGCGCCGTTAACACCATTGTCAACGACAACGGCTATCTCAAAGGCTATAATACCGATGGTGATGGTTTGGTGCGCTCTTTGCAAAAAGACCTCGGTTACAGCGTCGGGCCGACGACGCGGGCGCTGATTCTCGGTGCCGGTGGCGCGGCGCGCGGCGGCATTGCCGCCATGGCACGCTGCGGCGCCGCGCGGCTGGTTATCGCCAATCGCAGTGTGGCGCGGGCACAGGAGCTGGTGGCGCGTTTTGCTCCTTTGTTTCCGGCTTGCGAATTTATCGCCATGGCGCTGGCGGACGAAAATCTGGTCGCGGAGGTGGAAAAAAGTGAATTAATTATCAATTCAACATCTTTAGGTCTTTCCGGTGAATCCTTTAATGTGCTACCATGGCACGCCATCAAGGCTGAAACCGTATTGTACGATATGATTTATGCCGCTGCGGATACGCCGTTTACCGCCAGTGCGCGCCGGTGCGGGTTGCGGGTGTGCGGTGGCCTGGGGATGTTGGTGGAGCAGGGAGCGCTGGCGTTTAACCTGTGGCTTGGGCGTGATGCGGGGGAGATCATGCGCGCCGCCGTTGGTATGACGGCAGTTTGTGGCGGCTAGATATGCTGTGTGCAGATACCCCAAAATACTCAATCTTGATCGGATGAATAATAAACCATGTCAACACAACGATTAGGTGAACTGCTGGTACGCAACAAGCTGATTACCGAAGAGCAGCTTGAAATAGCCCTGCGTGAGCAGAAGATGAACAAGGAGCGGCTGCTGGCTACGCTTATCCGCCTGAAATATGTGGATGAGAACGAGTTGGCGGCGCTGTTGTCGCGGCAATATGGAGCACCGCTGATCGATCTGGCTGATTTCGAGATTGATGCGTCTGTTGTCAAGCTGATCAGTGCCGATGTGGTGCAGAAGTACCATCTGGTGCCGGTAAACCGTGCCGGTGCAACCCTTATCGTCGCCATGAGCGACCCGTCCAACATTTTCGCCATCGACGATATCAAGTTCATGACCGGCCACAATGTGGAAGTGGTGGTGGCCACCGAAGGGGCGATCAAGGACGCCATAGATAAGTATTATGACCAGTCGGCTTCTCTGGCCGATGTTATGGGCGATCTGGAAGATATCGATCTGGAGGTGGTCGAAGATGACGACCAGGTGGACATCAATGAACTGCAGATGGCCACCGAGGATGCTCCGGTAGTCAAGCTGGTCAACCTTATTTTGACCGACGCCATAAAGAAGGGAGCGTCGGATATCCATATTGAGCCGTACGAGCATAGTTTCCGCGTGCGTTATCGTATCGACGGGGTGCTGTACGAGGTGATGAACCCGCCGCTGAAGCTGAAAAACGCTATCACTTCGCGAATAAAAATCCTCTCGGAGATGGATATCGCCGAACGTCGCCTGCCGCAGGATGGCCGCATTAAAATCAAATTGCCCGGCGGCAAGGATATGGACTACCGTGTCAACTGCCTGCCCACTCTGTTTGGCGAGAAGATCTGTCTGCGGCTGCTGGATAAATCGAACCTGCAGCTGGATATGACCAAACTAGGCTACGAAGAGGACGCCCTGCGCTGGTTCAAGCAGGAGATCAGCAAGCCCTTTGGCATGGTGTTGGTTACCGGGCCCACCGGCAGCGGCAAGACTGTTTCCCTTTATTCGGCCCTGGCCGAGCTTAATAAAACCACCGAGAACATCTCCACTGCCGAGGATCCGGTGGAATTCAACTTTGCCGGTATCAACCAGGTGCAGATGCACGAGGAGATCGGTCTCAACTTTGCCAGCGCTCTGCGCGCCTTTTTGCGCCAGGATCCGGATATCATCATGATTGGCGAGATTCGCGACTTTGAAACCGCAGAAATCGGCGTAAAAGCGGCGCTTACCGGTCACCTGGTGCTGTCTACCCTGCATACCAACGACGCCCCCAGCACCATCAACCGTCTGCTCAATATGGGCATTGAACCGTTTCTGGTGGCGTCAGCGGTAAATCTGATTACCGCTCAGCGGCTGGGGCGGCGCTTGTGTCAGGAATGCAAGGAAATTGATAAGATTCCCAAGCAGGCTCTGCTCGATGCCGGGGTGCCGCCGGACGAGGTGGATGATTTTGTCTGCTACAAGGGCAAAGGCTGCAGCAATTGTAACGACAGCGGCTACAAGGGCCGGGTGGGTATCTACCAGGTCATGCCCATGTTCGACGAGTTGAAGGAGATGGTGCTGGCCGGTGCCAATACCACCGAAATCAAGCGTGAGTCCATGCGGTTGGGGGTGCGTACCATGCGCCAGTCGGCGTTGTTGAAGCTCAAGGAAGGGGTAACTACCTTTGAAGAGGTGCTGCGTTGCACCATTGGCGACGATTGATGCCGTTTGGCATTTGCTGGATAAACAAGGGGGCTGGTGATGGCGAGTATTCACGATTTTTTGAAGGTTATGGTCGAGTCCGGGGCGTCGGATCTGCATATTACCACCGGGGCGCCACCGCTGATCCGGATAGATGGCGGCATACGGCCGCTGAATCATCCCAAGCTGATGCCCGATGATACCAAAAAGCTATGTTACAGTATTCTTACCGATATGCAGAAGCGTAAGCTGGAAGAGGAGAATGAGCTCGATCTCTCTTTTGGCGTAAAAGGGCTGGCGCGCTTTCGTGGTAACGTGTATGTGCAGCGCGGCGCGGTGGCCGGAGCGTTTAGGCGTATCCCTTATGAATTCCTCTCGTTTGAGCAGCTTGGGCTGCCGCCGGTGGTGAAGGAAATATCCAGGCGTCCGCGCGGACTGGTGCTGGTGACCGGCCCCACCGGCAGTGGTAAATCCACTACCCTGGCATCCATGATTGATGCTATCAACCAGGAACGGCACGATCATATCATTACCATCGAAGATCCCATCGAATATATCCATCCACATAAAAACTGTGTAGTAAATCAGCGCGAGGTCGGCACTGACACCCAGTCGTTCAAGCGCGCGCTCAAGTCGATTTTGCGCCAGGACCCGGACGTGGTTCTGTTGGGCGAGCTGCGCGATCTGGAAACCATTGAGGCGGCGCTGACCATAGCTGAAACAGGCCATTTGTGTTTTGCCACCCTGCACACCAACGGCTGCGTGCAGACCATCAACCGTATTGTCGACGTGTTCCCCACCAATCAGCAGCAGCAGGTGCGTACCCAGCTCTCCTTTGTGCTGGAGGGGATTCTGTCGCAGACGCTGGTTCCGCGTGCTTCCGGCAAGGGGCGGGTGCTGGCGCTGGAAGTGATGGTGCCGAATATTGCCATCCGCGCCCTGATTCGCGATGATAAAGTACACCAGATGTATTCGCAGATGCAGATGGGACAAGATAAGTACGGCATGCAGACCATGAATCAGTCATTGTTTGATCTGTATCATCGCAAATTGATATCCCTTGACGACGCCATGGCGCGTTCGCCGGAGCAGGACGAGTTGCGCCAGATGATCGCCAATCCGGCGGCGGCGTTGCGGCGTCCCCACAGTGGACCGACCAAACTGGGCTGATGGACAGGCAGTAACCGGTAACTAAACAGGTGAGGTGAGTTAAATGGCTAAGTTTTCCTGGCAGGGTACAGATCGCAGCGGCAAAAAACTCAAAGGTGATATAGAAGCGCCTGATGAAGCTGCATTACGGGCGCAGTTGCGTAAACAGGGTGTCCTGGTCGACAAAGTAAAAGAACGCGGCAAAGGGTTGGATATAGAGATCAAGATTCCCGGTATGCAGCCCAGGGTTACCACCAAGGATCTGGTGGTGTTCACCCGTCAATTTGCTACCATGATCGATGCCGGCTTGCCGCTGATTCAGTGTCTGGATATCCTCTCCAACCAGCAGGAGAATGTTACCTTCAAAAAGATTCTGTTGCAGGTTAAGGAGGATGTAGAATCAGGTTCCACCTTTGCCGATGCTTTGAAGAAGCATCCCAACGCCTTTGACGAATTGTTTGTCAACCTGGTGGCGGCCGGTGAAGTCGGCGGTATTCTCGATACCATTCTCAACCGTCTGGCGGCCTACATAGAAAAGGCGATGAAGCTGAAGAAACAGGTTAAAAGCGCCATGACCTACCCGGCTACCATTGTTGGTATCGCCACGGTGGTTATCGGCGTTATCCTGGTGTTTGTTATTCCGGCGTTTGAGAAGATGTTTGCCGATTTTGGTAGTGCTCTGCCCATGCCGACGCAGGTTGTTATCAGTATCAGTAATTTTGTCCAGAGCTACATACTGGTGATTATTGGTTTTTTTATTCTACTCTACTTTGCCTTCAAAAAAATCTATTCTACCGATAAAGGGCGTGATGTACTGGATGAGTTTGCCCTTAAACTGCCGATTTTTGGCGTGTTGATACGCAAGGTGGCGGTGGCCAAGTTTACCCGCACCCTGGGAACCATGGTTTCCAGTGGTGTGCCTATTCTTGATGGGTTGGATATCGTCTCTAAAACCGCCGGTAACCGTACAGTGGAGAAGGCCATCAACAAAGTACGCCAGAGTATCAGCGAGGGTAATACCATTGCCGAACCGCTGGCAAAATCGGGGGTGTTCCCGCCCATGGTATGCCAGATGATCGCTGTTGGTGAGCAGGCCGGTTCCATCGATACCATGCTGAACAAAATTGCCGATTTTTACGATGATGAAGTCGATGATGCGGTAGGTAATCTCACCGCCATGATGGAGCCGCTGCTGATGCTGTTTCTCGGTACTACTGTTGGTGGCCTGGTTATCGCCATGTATCTGCCAATCTTCAAACTGGCCGGTGTTGCTGGCGGGTAGTACGGCGCCTGGCCGCCTACTCAACTGAATACCGATCTATGCACGCAAACAATACCAATACAGATGGTTACGCTGACGCCAGGGAAGCAAAACACGATACGATTCCATCTGTATCGGGGCTGTTGTGGTATGTGCTGGGACGGGCATTTATTGTTACCCTGTTTCTGGGTGGGACTGTCGTGGTCGGCATGTCGCACCCGTTCGCGTTTTTTCATTTCCCCGATCTGCGCCTGATCTTTCTGCTGTCGGTCACGTTTTTACAAATCTGCTTTTCGTTGTTGTGGTTGTTGCTGTGGCAGCGTCGATTGCGCCAGTTTGTCCAGTTCCAACTGGTGTGGGATTTGTTGCTGTGCCTCGGCACCGTGTATATAACCGGCGGCATAACCAGCCTGTTCTCGTTCACATTCATTTTTGTTATTTTGAGCTGTGCCTTAGTGGCCAGCCGGGCAGAGCTATATTCAACCGTAGCGGCGGCGGTTATTCTGTATGCCGGGCTGGTGGATTTGCAATATTATGGTTATCTGCCGTTGAAGTCGGCAGTGGTTGGATTGAGCCCGGCAGATGTAATGTACCGGCTGTTTCTCAATGTGGCGGCGTTTTTGTTGGCCGGTGTGCTGGGGGCGGTATT
>JAMOOS010000054.1 GCA_027065245.1 Desulfuromonadaceae bacterium
CATGCGGTTACGTGTACGATCTGGCGCTGGGAGATAACTTGGCCGACATTGCTCCAGGCACCGACTTTGCCGATCTTCCCGCCGATTGGGTCTGTCCGGTATGCGGTGTACCCAAGGAAGATTTTGAGGTTTTTGACGAGTAAAAGGATTTACGCTCGGCAAATAACCGGGGCAGCGTAATTTATATACGCTGCCCCGGTTTTTGTTTACGCTGGAACAGCAGGTATTTGATCAGGACGAGACGGGCAGGTCTTTGCCGCGCGTGGGTTTCATGAAATAGTAACCCTGACCGTAGTCGCAGCCGATGGCGGTGACCGTTTCCATTATATCGCCATCGCTGACATATTCGGCGATGACCTGCATGCCGTTGTCGTGAGCGTATTTTACCAGAGTTTCTACCAGATTGCGGCTGGCGACATCGTTGTTGATCTGCTGGATGAGGGAGCCGTCGATCTTGACAAATCTGGCGTTCAGCTTGGTAAGGTAAGAAAAATTGGCGTATCCGCTGCCGAAATCATCAATGGCTACCGAGAAACCCATCTGTTGCAGCTCCGTCAGGGCGGCTATGGCCTGATCGTAGTTGTGGATGTTTTCCGTTTCAATAATCTCCAGCACCAGTCGCTCCCTTACTCCATATTGGCTGGCGGTAATGACAATAAATTCCACTGTCTGCTGGCGCAGCAGATCATCCAGAGACAGATTAACCGAGAACTGTTCTGTCCGGTTGCTGAAAAAAGCGCACGCCTGTTCAACGATGGCATGGGTCATGTGAGGATAGTGGCGTGTTTGCTCGAGAATGGGGAGGAATTCGCCCGGTGGTACCACTTGCCCATTGGTGTCGAGCAGGCGCATCAATGCTTCATATTTGCAGTGTTTGCCGGTCT
The DNA here is from genome assembly GCA_027065245.1 of Desulfuromonadaceae bacterium. Taxonomy (GTDB): domain Bacteria; phylum Desulfobacterota; class Desulfuromonadia; order Desulfuromonadales; family Desulfuromonadaceae; genus Desulfuromonas. The sequence goes on from JAMOOS010000054.1 coordinate 885, forward strand.
TGAGATCGACAATTGCCTGGTAGAAGGGGACGATACGCTGTTGCTGTAATGCTGTTTGAACCTGGTTGATCCAGTAGCTGCGGCTGTGGGCGTACTGTTCATCCAGCTCTTTGGAGTACACCACCCATTCCTGCTGATTGTTCTTGGCATGTTTGAGAGCAATATCCGCGCAGCTGAGCAGGTTGCGCTCGTGTCTGGCGATGCCGCCCACCATGTTGATGCTGAGACAGATATCGTTATGGCAGTAGGGGTGTTCGGTGAGAAAAGCGTAAAAGCTGCGGCAATGTTCTGCCAGATAGTTGCTGTCGGTGGTGATGGCCAACACTGCGAAGACGTCGCTATGCAGCCGATACAGACGACAGTCGGAGGCGGGGAAGAAATCGCGCAGATGGTCGCTTAAGTAGCGCAGTATTTTGTCTGCCTGTTCGGGTCCCAGTTCATCATTAATGCCGCTGAAGTCGTCAATGTCCAGCAGCAGCAGGCTGATCTCCCTGGGCAGATCTTTTATATCCTCAATCAGCTGGTGGCGGCTGCTCAGTCCGGTCAGGCTGTCGGTGGCAAAGATTTCCTTTAACTTATCCCGTTTCTCCAGCAGCTCGGTAATATCGTAGCGTATTTCCACGTATTCGCTGATGCTGCCGTCGGCAGCGAAAATCGGCTTGATAACAGTATCAGTGTAGAACGAGCGCCCGTCTTTGTGGCGGTTACGCAGGATTCCGTGCCAGCTTTCCCGTTTCAGCATTTGCTCGCTGATGCTGTCTATCACCTGACGTGATTCAGCCGGATGGATAACGGTGGTGATGGGCTGGCCGACCAACTCATCGCGCGGATAGCCGCTGATGGTGCAGAAGTTGTCGTTGACGTAGGTGCAGATGCCGTTCAGATCACGTTTGGCCACCATGCACAGTTGGTCGAGGAGCTGCTGGTATTGTTCCAGGTGGCGCAGATGCTGGGCGCGCTTATGTTCCAGCCGCAGCAGGTGACGGTTGGTGTAGACGGCAATGAACAGCCCGATAAGCAGGTTGGCGGCCAGCAGTATGTAGCCAATGGTGGCGCGACCGGCGTATTCATCGCGCAGTTTGCGTTCAGCGGCGATAAACTTGGCATTGAGCTCGCTGGCGTAAAAACCGGTGCCGATGGCCCAGTTCCAACGGGGTATCCACGCCATATAGGCGTATTTTTCTTCCACCTTGTTGCCATGGGCCGGGTTGATGAATTTGAAGTGATAAAAACCACCACCGTTACGAGCCACTTTGACCATGGCGTCGGCCGCCGGCTGCATTCCCCTGGGGGTAGGCAGTGGGGTCAGGTCGGGGTTTAGCGCTGGTTGCATGATGGCGATCATCAACGGCCTGGCCTGAGCATTGATGACGTAAAAATAGCCGTAATCACTGGTGCCAAAACGAAATTTGCTTAAACGCTGTAAAAACTGGTACTGCATCTGTCGGCGTGCTTGATTTTCAATAATCGCGGTGACGGTACGCCAGTGGTTGCCGGGATCGATGCTGTCGATAAGTCGTACATGCTGTTGCTTTTCGCCGGAGGTTGTGGCGGGCAGCATTATCGTTACCGGTTGATTGTCCCTCTCAGGAGCCTTTTGCCGCAGCAACTGCTGTAAGCGGCGGGAAAAAGAGGCGCTGTTTTCGTCTGTGGCACCAGAGCTGCTGTAGCGTAATGTGCCGTGGGTATCGTATACCAGCAGCAGGATGGTAAAATCATCATCGCTAGCAGGCGGCTGCGCTGCGTGCAAAACCCGGCACTGGGCGACACCAAGCCCGCCGTGAGCCTCCACCATGTGGGCAACGATGTGGGCAGCACTGGTGTGATGTTGGCGCAGGCGTTGATCGAGGCGGCGGGAAAAATCCTGTTGCAGATCTTTTATGCGAGCCACGGTGAGCAGTGTCTGGGTTTTGATGTTTTCTTTGCGGGTGGCAATGATGTTGCTTTTTGTTTGCTCAATTTGTCGGTCAATGGTGGCGGAAGGCAGGTAGATAAACAGGTAGATGACGCTGGCAGACAGCACTGCCCCGGTGATAATGGTGGCTAATATGTTGATACGAGCAATAGTGGTCATAAAAACTCGCTGCTCTGCCACTGGTCAGGAAATAGTAGCATAATCCGCTTGATGATAACAGGATCAGGGAATGGAAACAACGATATATGCCATTTGCCTTGCTGGGCGCCGTTGTGATGGCCGGAGTGGATAAAATGCTGTTGCAATGCAGCGCTTTCTGTTTTAATGACAGTTAAAGAACGTGTGTGATGCGATGGTAATCCCGTATATGGATGGTGTATGGCGTTAAAGGAACAATTGCACAAGTGGTATGCCCGTTTGAGCGGCTACGGATTCCGGATGCTGATTTTGTCCGCCATCGTCGGCGTGGTGGCCGGTCTGGGCGCGGTGGCGTTTTATTTTGCCACCAACTATGTCGATCACCAGTTGCTGCACACCATCGGTCATTACCACCCGCCGGTGGAGGGACACAGCGGCGGTGAACAACCGTTCATCGACAGTTTGCGCATGCACACCAGCTGGTATCTGTACCTGATGCCGGTAATTGGCGGCTTGATCAGC
>JAMOOS010000055.1 GCA_027065245.1 Desulfuromonadaceae bacterium
TTCATAAAGTTGTAAATAAATGCCGCTTCCAGTCTATGAATCCTGTCTACTGCATCAGCGGCAGCTGCACTACCGTAGCCGCAGCAGGAGAATAACGCACCCACCATTAGCAAGCATATTTTCCACTTTAGCTGTAGCAGTTTCAACGCAAGCACACCTCAAAGCCATTCAGCGGAGCTCACCGCCGCGACCGGAAAATACCTACCAAAAAGGAAAGCATTACCAATGAACACTAAAAATCAAATTAAAGAGGCCAGAATGGAAAGAACATCAGCCATGAATCGCACGACCGGCTGGGTCAAGAGAAAACCCGCAGCAGTATTTTAAGTAACTATTTCTATATAACATTGTTTGCAATATTGCAAGAAAACCACCATAAAACTTTCGCCAAAACAAAAAAAGTAGTTACCGTCAATCCATTAATCATCAACTCGATACATGCGGCTAATCTAACATTAGGCTGCCAACACTGCTGTCTCACAGTTTCAAATAAGTGGTAACTGTTCAAATTCACAGTCATTTTTTGTGTCCGGCGGTCGAAACAGGCTCATCAAATCGCGCCGCTCGAATAAATTAAGCTGCAATATTCGCAACATACGCTGCAACGAAGTCCCGAGTTTCGACTGGAACTTCAGAAACGAGAGCACCAGATACGCACAGAGGGCGATCCAGAGCTGAGTCTTGACGGCGTTCATTGACGTACCGAGAAAGCTCTACACGCGCAGGTTCTGCTTGATCCACTTGAAGAAGAGTTCTATCTGCCAGCGTTCTTTGTAAAGGGCGGCCACCGTTTTAGCCGGTATATCCAGGGCATTGGTCACGAACTGGTAGGTGATATCTGTCTCCTCGTCCAGATAGGTGACCAGCCTGAAGGTTTCGGGTAGCTTGCCCAGTTTAATTTCCCGGTCCTCGATAACACCGGGGCTTTTGCGGCCGCGCCGCTTTCGACCAGGAGTCACATTGGCGTTGCTTTTCAGCCGTGAGACAAAGAACACACCGTCTTCAGTGAGTTCCTGATACCATCTGTAGTCGGTATAGCCTCGGTCAAAGACAACGTAGGAGCCTTTCGGCAACTCAAGCTCCCGAGCCCGGTTGATTTCATGCTCGTTGCCCTTAGTGAAATCGACAAAGGCTGGCAGATAGCCATCGGCATCAAGACCGATGTGCAGCTTGGCGGCGCCCTTGGTCTTCTGGTACTTGGCCCAGGGAAACAGCGAGAGCGTCAACTCAACCAGTGACGCATCCAGAAGATAGACCTTGCCGTTGAGCTTGAACTTTTTGTTGTGCGGCGCCATACCCTGGCAACGACCAAGCAGGCGCTTAAACAGCTCTTCGTACAGCGTATGTGGCTGCTTTTCATTGCAGCGCGCCAGTGTCGCCCTGCTGAACTTTTTGACACCGAGATGGTAGAGCTTGCCGCTTTGCACATCAAGGGTATCGACTACGTCGCGCAAACTGCTGCGAGCCGACATCTGGGCCGTCAGCATGGCAACAAACTGCGACCAACGGGAAAACGAGCGGAATTTCTGCCCCACATGATGCTTGTTGGCGAGGTGCTGAAATTCATGTCTCGGGAAAATTCGTACAATTTGAGAAAGAACAGTGCTACAATGTGCCATGGCTTTGGAACTCCTTGTATTCAATGTGTTTTTGTCGAAATCATTGTAACACAATCGGGTTCCAAAGCCTTCTATTTATTGAGTAAATTGTGAGACAGTAGTGCTGTTGAACGTTTTTTACGATGCCTTAATGCGCTATTTTTTCCGCACCGGCTCCATCGCCATGCAGGAGATGGAATGGCACATCTTTGCCGTGGTATTCCTGCTCGGTATCGCTTACGCCCTTAAAGAGGAAGGCCACGTGCGGGTAGACGTATTTTACGACCGCTTTCCACCCAAAACCAAGGCCATAGTCAACATCGCCGGTACGTTTCTGTTTCTCATTCCGCTGTCGCTGCTCATCATCAACGGCTCCATCTGGTTTGCACACGAGGCCTATGCCATGAACGAAATCAGCGGTGATCCCGGCGGGCTCACCCATCGCTACCTCATCAAGGCGGTGATACCGCTGTCGTTTATCTTTCTCATCATATCCGCCTGCGGTTTCGTGCTGCGCAATGTGCGTATTCTGCGTGGCGGCGCAGACTGCAGCGCCGCCACCGGCGCCGGGGAGGTAAAACCATGATCGGTCTGGCCATGTTCGCTACCGCCCTGGTACTGCTTCTAATCGGTTTTCCGGTGGCGTTTACTTTTGGTGGAGCAGCGGTTATTTCGGCCTGCTGTCAGAAGGCACCAGCATCTTTGCCATGATGCCGCACCGCATCTGGGCCATAATGAACAATACCATCCTGATGGCCATCCCCCTGTTCATTTTCATGGGCATCATTCTGCAAAAGTCAAAACTGGCTGAGCGCCTGCTGGAATCCATGGGATTTCTCTTTGGCGAAATGCGCGGCGGCATCGCTATCTCCACGGTGCTGGTAGGTGCGCTACTGGCCGCCTCCACTGGCGTGGTCGGTGCCAGTGTGGTGGCCATGGGGGTTATTTCTCTGCCGGTAATGCTCAAATACAATTACGACAAACGCCTGGCCACCGGCACCATCTGCGCCGCCGGCACCCTGGGGCAGATTATCCCGCCATCAATCATCCTGATTATCCTTGGCGATGTCTTTCAATTGCCGGTGGGCGATCTGTTCAAGGCGGCATTCTGGCCCGGTATTTCGCTGGTATTGTTCTACATCCTGTATATCGCCATTCTGGCGTGGAAGAACAAGGAACTGGCACCGCCCATCCGTCTGGAAGGGGGAGAGCATGGCACCAAGGCGCAACAGGTAGGTCGCGCCCTGCGCGCCATTATTCCGCCGCTTATACTCATCACCCTGGTACTCGGTTCCATTTTGTGCGGCGTAGCCACGCCAACGGAATCATCATCGGTGGGCGGCATCGGCGCCATCATCCTGGCAGCCATGTACCGGCAGTTATCGCTTGAAATGGTGTGGGACAGCGCCCTGGAAACGGTAAAAATCACTTCCATGGTGTTTGCCATTCTGGTGGGCGCTACGGCATTTTCCATGGTGTTCACCTATACCGGCGGTGATTATCTGGTAGAAAGTTTTATGATGGGGCTGCCGGGTGAGAAATGGGGTTTTCTGATTCTGTCGATGCTGGTGATCATGGTGCTGGGGTTTTTCATCGACTTTGTCGAAATCTCCTACATCATCGTACCGATTCTGGCGCCCATCGCCGACAACCTCGGCATCAACCCAATGTGGTACGCTATTCTGGTGGCCATGAACCTGCAAACATCGTTTCTGACGCCACCTTTTGGTTTCAGCCTGTTCTATCTCAAGGGCGTTGCCCCGCCGGAAGTTAAAACCAGCGCTATCGATACCGGCGTAATCCCGTTTAGCGCCATTCAGATGTTTGTACTGGCAATACTGGTTATATTCCCG
>JAMOOS010000056.1 GCA_027065245.1 Desulfuromonadaceae bacterium
TAATTGTGTTATATTGATAAGATTAAAATCATCAGTTGTCAATTAAACCGCAACATGCGCCTTAAAGGTGCGGGAGTATTAATCATGAGACAATTACTGCTTGTGCCGTTACTTGTTCTGTTGCTGTGCAGCGCAGCTTGCGCCGCTGAAGGTATTGCCCTGGTCAAAAGTGCCAGCGGCGATGTCAGTGTTAAGCGCGCCGGCGAAATTGTGCCGGTAAAACAAGGTGATCGTCTTCAGGCCGGTGACCTGCTGATTACCGGTTCCGGTGGCAGGGTGGGGGTTATTTTCCACGATGGCAGTGTTCTGTCGCTAAAGGAGAACAGCTTTCTGCAGATAAAGGATTTTGTTTTCAAGCCCATTGAGCAGGAGTTCAAGTTTAATCTGTTTCTCAAAAAAGGGGCGGCGCTGTTTGAATCGGGCAAGATCGGCAAACTGGCTCCCGATGATTTTACCTTTGAAATCCCTGAAGGTTCCATTGGTATTCGCGGCACAAAATTTCTTATCGAGGTGAATTGATATGAGGAAAGCGGTTAGCGTTATCGTTCTGATGTCGCTGGTGGCACTGTTAGGTGGCTGCTCCGGTTCGCGGGTGGTTTTGCTCGATTCCGGCAAAGCCCACAACGCGGTGGTGGTAAAGACCAAAAGTGGTGAAATGGTGTTGGACAAGCCCAATACCTATACCGAGATAACGTCGGCGGATCAGAAACCGACAGCGGCAAAAGAGATTGACCCGGAAGAGATAAAAGCTGAATTTGGGGATCTTATCAGCCAGGCGCCCAAGGCACCGCAGAGTTTTCTGCTGTATTTCAAGGCCGGTTCCACCACCTTGCTGGATAGCTCAAGGCGCCTGTTTCCGGCGGTCGCCACGGCCATCAAGGAACGGGCGCCCTGTGATGTAAACATTATTGGTCATGCGGATCGTATGGGATCCAGGGAATACAATATCGCCCTGTCACTCAAGCGCGCTCGCGTAGTGGCCGGAATTTTGCGGCAGATGGATTTGCCCCTGGAGCAGGTAACGGTAGAATCCTACGGCGAAGAGGATCCTGTTATCCCCACCGCCGACGGCGTTGCTGAACCGAAAAACCGGCGCGTGGAGATTCTTGTCCGTTAAATGAGACCGGCGCTGAAAGTCATAGCAGTTGTCCTGGTGGTGGCGGCACTGCATGCCCTGATCTGGCTCAGCGGAGTGATTCCGTTTTTTGATTTCCGCTTTTACGATGTGATGTCTCGAAGCGTGGCGCGTACAGTGCCACCGCTTAGTACTACGGTGGTAGTCGAGATAGACGAGGCCAGTCTGCGCCAGTTGGGACAGTGGCCGTGGCCGCGCCTGGTGCTGGCTAGGGTGTTGCAGCAGGTGTTGAGTCAGCGCCCGGCTGCAGTGGGGTTTGATGTTTTTTTTCCAGAGCCGGATCGTACATCGCCGGAGCAGATAAGTCGTTTCTATCGCGAGAAACTGGGCATAGATGTTAGAATGACAGGTTTTCCGGCAGCGTTGAGTGACCATGACCGGATATTTGCGCAGGTGCTGGTCGGTGGTCCGACGGTGCTGCCGTTGTTTGCCACCCGTCGTGATGATGACGGTGGCGAGTGCGTGCTGGCTGACAGTAACCTGTTGGCCGTAGCTTCCAGCAGTGATATTCCCGCCTGTGCTACTCTGCTGTGCAACACACCGGTGCTGCAACGAGGGGCGCGTGGCTTCGGGTTTGTCAATTCCTCCGTTGACAGCGACGGGGTGTTACGCCGCCAGGCATTGCTGATTCGCTACCGTGGAAAGGGGTTGCCCAGCCTGGTGCTGGCGTTGCTGGGGCAAATCGATCCCGGTATGACTATTACTACGCCGTCCGACAGCTGGACGCCCATGGCCATCAGTTTTGCCAACCGTACCATTTACGCCAGCCACCGTGCCGAGGTTCTCAATCACCTCTATCCAAGAAGTAAATTCAAGCGGATAAGTGCCGTGAATGTGCTGGCGGGGAAAGTTCCAGACGGCTATTTCACCGGTAAGATGGTGTTGATCGGTGCCACTGCCGCCGGGCTTTTTGATCAGTATGCCACCTCCAGCGGTGAAATCCTCCCCGGCGTATTTGCCCATGCGGCTTTGCTGGAAAATATCATCCACCAGCGTGAGATATATCAGCCGGAGATATCTAAAGTCGTAGCTCTGGCAATTTCGTACCTCTTTTCCATGATTATCATGTACCTGGTGATTCGGCGCCATTATCTGCTGTCGTGGGGGTTGTATCTGGGCGTGTCGCTTTTGGTGGTGACAGCAGCGTGGCAGCTGCTGCAGCGGGGTGTTTATGTTTCACTCGGCTATTTTCTTACCACATTTTCGCTACTGTTTTTCTGCATCTCGCTGTTTTTTGCCATTCTCCATTATGTGGAGCGCAAACGTTTTCTCGAAGATCTCGGCGCTGCCCATTCAGCTACCATCGACAGCATGACCATGGTGGCGGAAAGCCGCGATGTGGAGACCGGCGCCCATATCACTCGTACCAAGGAATACGTTGCCATACTGGCACGGGAGCTGGCGTTGCAGGGTAAGTACAAGCGCCGTCTCACCGCGCGCACCATTGATATCCTTTACCGCGCTGCTCCCTTGCACGATATTGGCAAGGTTGGCATACCCGATTCAATTTTGCGCAAACCGGGGCGGCTGAGCGAAGTGGAAATGGATATTATGAAAACCCATGTCGATATCGGTTATTCCATCATTGTCAACGCCATCAACAATTACAACAAAACTAACGAATTTTTGACAATAGCCTCAAATATCACCTACAGCCATCACGAAAAATGGGACGGCAGCGGTTATCCGCTGGGGTTGAAAGGAGAGGATATCCCGCTGGAAGGACGACTGATGGCACTGGCGGATGTATATGATGCCCTGATAAGTCGCAGATGCTATAAATGCTCCATTCCATTTCACGAAGCAGAGTTCATGATCGTGGCCGAGAAGGGGAAGCATTTTGACCCGGCGGTAGTGGAGGCATTTGTAAAAAGGCGTATGGAACTTCGCGCTGTAGCTGCCCGCGTGCAGGAATCTGCCTACCTGGATACAACCAGCCGACATCAGATGTGTTGATTCCTGTGCCGGTCGGGGTTGTGAGGCGGTGTTAGGTCAGCAGCTACAGGGTGGTGCCAGGCGGTAGATACAGGCCGTAGAGGTTTTCCTCTTCCACCTTTATCCGTTCCACCAGCACTGCGCCGATGCCCTGCAGTCCGTCGCGAAACTCCTGGTCGTATTTAGCGCCCTTTGCCGTGTATTTGGAGATGAAATCAAGTACAGTTTTACCGATGGCCGACATCTCCTTCTGCATGCTCTTGGTCAATTCCGAGGTCATGCTGTCGTCAGCGTAGAGATACTTGAGGTACACATAGAGCTGGATATTTTCCTGCAGTAAATGCCCCATGATGCGC
>JAMOOS010000057.1 GCA_027065245.1 Desulfuromonadaceae bacterium
CCACATGGGCACGCTCCATCCCTTTAAGGGCCTGGATAATGGAGTATTTTTCCAGTTTCTGACTCACCCGCCCTTTACGCCGAATACCGGCGGTATCAATGAGGGTATAGTTGCGCCCGTTGTAGACAAATGGCGTATCGACACTATCACGGGTGGTACCGGCGGTAGGGTTGGCCACCACGCGCTCATAACCGAGCAGTTTATTAACCAGCGACGATTTACCCACATTGGGACGGCCGATTACGGCCAGGCGCACCTCGTCACCGTTGTCGCCACTACTCGCCACCGGTTCCAGCTCCGCCAGCATGGCGGTAATCAGCGAGTTGACACCGCGACCATGCTCTGCCGATACGGGAAAAAACGTGTCTATACCCAAAGCGTAGAACTCGCTGGCTTCCTCCTCCTGGCGCTCACCGTCCACCTTGTTAACCACATAAAAAACGGTTTTCTTCACGCGCCGCAACATGTCGGCCACTTCGTAGTCGGACGGGGTAAGCCCCTCGCGTCCGTCCATGACAAACAGGATAATGTCCGCTTCCTCAATGGCCAGCTGCGATTGCTCGCGCATCTGCACCAGCATGCGCTCCTCGCTCACCGGTTCAAAACCACCAGTGTCGATAAGGGTAAACGGAGTATCGTAACGGGTTACCAGGGCATAATTGCGGTCACGGGTAACACCGGGATAATCTTCGACAATGGCCTTGCGCTGACCGTAAATACGGTTAAACAACGTGGATTTACCCACGTTGGGGCGGCCTACTATTGCTACTACTGCCATGTGTTGCTCACCTTGTATTCTTTATGCAGTTGCTTATTCATAACCGAATTCACGCAACATCTTCTCCGAATCCATCCAGTTTTTCTTAACCTTTACAAACAGCTCAAGAAACACCCGCGTACCGAGAAAGCGCTCGATCTCGCCGCGCGAACGCTGACCGATGGTGCGAATCATCTGTCCACCCTTGCCGACAATAATACGCTTATGCGCCTCGCGCCCGACATGAATCACCGCCTGAATAGCCACCAGATTCTTTCCCGGTCGCTCGCTGAAGCTCTCCACCAGCACCGCCACACCGTAAGGCACTTCCTGATGCGTCAGACGCAGCACCTGCTCGCGAACCATCTCGGCAACGATGAAACGCTCGGGCAGATCGGTGATCATATCCTCGGGGTAGTACATGGGACCGACAGGCAGTTGCTGCTGTGCCAGTTGCACCAGTTCATCGACACCATCGCCATGCCAGGCACTTATGGGCACTATGGCGGTAAAGGGAAAGCGCTCGGCGTACTTCTGCATCAGCGGCAGCAGGCGCGCCTTTTCCACCATATCCACCTTGTTGATGGCCAGAATTACCGGCACTGCGGCTGCGGACAACTGCTCAAGGATAAAATCGTCGCCGCCGCCGACACTATCGGCCGCTTCCACCATAAACAGCACCGCATCCACACCACGGCAGGCTGACAGCGCCTGATCAACCATGTAACGGTTGAGACGACCCGACGGTTTGTGGATGCCCGGCGTATCCAGAAACAGTATCTGACTGGACGAGGTGGTATGGATACCAAGAATACGGTTGCGGGTGGTCTGCGGCTTGTTGGCCGTAATGGCGATCTTCTGCCCTAAAATCCGGTTGAGCAGAGTCGATTTACCCACATTGGGACGGCCAACAATGGCTACAAAACCGGAGCGAAAACCGCTGTCTCCGTCTAACTGTTGTTCATTCACTAGTCGTTATTTTTCCTTTTGTCATTAATGGAATTATCCTGTTCAAGCAACGCCAAAGCCAGAGCCGCAGCTTGTTGCTGTGCCGCTTTTTTGCTGCCGCCACTACCGTTAGCGCTGATGGGGCCACAACTGACAACCACCGTATAGCGGCGCTGATGGTCGGGACCACTCACATCGAGCTGCCGATATTGCGGCGGTTCACCGAAACGGGCCTGTGAAAGCTCCTGCAGGCGCGTTTTGTGGTCACTGTACTGGCCGGCAGCGGCCACCACGCCGGCGGCAAACAACTGCTCTATCACCTGGTAGGCACTGGCAAAACCACCGTCCAGGTACACCGCCCCCAGCAGTGCCTCAAGCGCATCCGCCAGCAGGCTGTCTTTGTCCTGTCCGCCACTGCGCTGCTCGCCACGCCCCAAGCGCAAACACGGCCCCAGGCGCAACTGGCGCGCCAGCGCCGCCAGCGCCGCCGAACTTACCAACTCGGCACGCATACGCGACAGATCCCCTTCCGGCAGGTGGGGATGACGTTTATACAGAAGATCAGCCACCACCAGATCTACCACCGCATCGCCAAGAAATTCCTGGCGCTCATTACTCAAGGCCGAATTACCCAGGCGCTCATTGGCAAATGATTTATGCACCATGGCGGAACGCAGCAGCTCCAGGCGGGAAAACTGATAACCCAGCCGTAATTGCAGCTTTTCCAGCAATTGTCGATAATCTTCCTTCACACCCCTTACCTTTGCCAGCAGTAAGATAAATATCTGCAGCAAGCCAATCTACTTGATATTTGCCCTTATAGCAATTAATTCCCTTGCGTAAGTTGCACGCCAATTTCATAATGGCTCGGCGCCGATTTTAACCACACAAACCTCCTTTTACCAACAAATCAAGCAGGCACCTGTAATATGAGCGGATCGGGAATATTTATCACATTCGAAGGCATTGAAGGTTGTGGCAAAACCACTCAGATTAAAAGGGTGGCAGACATGCTGCGCACTCATGGTCATCAGGTTACCCTCACCAGGGAACCGGGCGGCTGTCCCATAGCTGACGATATTCGCGCCATTCTGCTCAATTCCGCCAACACCGCCCTGGTTCCCATGGCAGAATTACTGCTGTACGCCGCGGCTCGCGCTCAACATGTGGCGGAGGTAATTCAGCCGGCGCTGCAACGGGGCGATATTGTACTGTGCGACCGTTTCTGTGACGCTACCATCGCCTATCAGGGTTATGGCCGCCGCCTCGATCGACACACCATTACGCAACTGAACGCCTGTGCCTGCGCCACCTTGCAGCCAGACCTGACCGTCGTTATCGATCTTGATGTGGCACACAGCGTTGCACGGGCACGCCGCCGCAATGCCAACAACGGCCACAGCGACGAAAATCGCTTTGAGCTGGAAGAACTGGCCTTTCACAACCGGGTACGCAACGGCTATATGGAGCTGGCACGACAAAACCCGACGAGGATAACCGTTGTCGCCGGTGACGGCGATGAAGATGAAGTATTTACCGCTGTGGCAACCGTAATCACGCAACAAATAGAGGGCAAGACAACATGATGTCATTTGCCGCCATTATCGGCCACGATGTGCAAAAAAAACAGCTGGAACACGCCTGGCGCAGCAATCGTCTGGCGCACTCCTACCTGTTTTGCGGTGAAGCTGGAATCGGCAAGAGACTGGTGGCGCTGGCGTTTACACAGATGATTTTCTGTCAGCAGCACAGCGGTTGCGGTGTCTGCCTCTCCTGTCAGCGACTGGCCCACGATAATCACCCCGATCTGCATCTGGTTGCCACCGAAGAAGATCGCAAGGAGATCCGCATCGAGCAGATCCGCCACCTGCAACAGCAACTCAACCACCCGCCGCGCGAAGCAGCGCGCCGCGTCTGCATCATCGACAATGCCGAAGAGATGAATACAGCCGCCGCCAACGCTCTGCTTAAAACACTGGAAGAGCCGCGCCCTGATGTGCTCATCATTCTGGTGAGCGCCAAGCCGCAGCGTCTGCTTGATACAGTACGCTCCCGTTGCCAGCAACTCCAATTCCAGCGTCTCGACCGGGCCGCTATCACCAGCGTAATCGAGCAACATTGCCCTGGCAAGCAAAGCGAGGTTCTGGCCGCGCTGGCCCAGGGCAGTCCGGGACGGATTCTGGGATGCGACAGCAGCGATTTTATCGAGCAGCGCCAGCAGATCTTTACTGCCCTGTGTACGTTCAACAGTGACAACATAGTGGATATGCTGAGTTTGTCGGAGCAACTTGCCGCCAACAAAGAACACCTTGACTACATCCTGACCATTTTGCTCAGTTGCTACCGCGACATCTTCCTGTTGATTCACCGCGCCCCGGCGAAGATGATCTGCAACATTGACATGCTGGAGCTGCTGCGGCAACGCGCTGCCGCTGAATCAGTGCTATCCATTCACAACAAACTGGCAGCCATTATCACCTGCCAGCAGCAACTGCGCCACAACGCCAACGCCAGATTGGCTATGGATGTACTGTTTATGCACTTGAGCGACTGCCAGATGACTAAATAAAATTGCTTGCAGCACAATAATAAGGTAAATTACCAGTTTCATGGCAATTACGGCAATTTACCATCATTCATACACACAATACACACCGACAGAAACGGCATGAACACATCTGGACAGACAGCAGACACAACCGCAGACGCGGCAAAACTGGTAACCATTGTTACCGTAAAGTTTCGCAACGCCGGCAAGCAGTACGATTTTGACACCGGCAATTTTTCTCTGGATGTCAACGATACCGTCGTGGTGGAGACCAACCGCGGGCGCACCCTTGGCACGGTGGTACGGCCACCGCGCACAGTGGCTGCTAACGAGATACCCAAAGATCTGAAAAAGGTGCTCCGCCCGGCCACCGAGGCAGATCACAACCTGGCACGGATTAGCGCCGCCAAGGAGGACGACGCTTACGCCTATTGCGCCCAACGCATCCAGCAGCGCAACATGCCGATGAAACTTGTGCAGGCCGAATACCTGTTTGACGGTTCCAAGATCATCTTCTACTTTACCGCCGATGGCCGGGTGGATTTCCGTGAACTGGTCAAGGATCTGGCCCACCACTTTCACACCCGTATCGAGATGCGTCAGATCGGCGTACGCGACGAAGCAAAGCTGGTGGGTGGTATCGGCATCTGCGGACGCGAACTGTGCTGCGGCACCTTTCTTACCGATTTCCATCCGGTATCGGTAAAAATGGCCAAACAGCAGGGTCTGGCACTGAACCCGACCAAGATTTCTGGTCAGTGCGGTCGCTTGCTGTGCTGTCTGGGCTATGAGTACGAAACCTACTGCTCACTGGCAAAGAAACTGCCGCGCTACGGCACCAGGGTAACTGTAAACGGCCAGCCGGGCGATGTGGTCGCCAGCCAGATACTCAATCAAACCGTTACCGTCCGCTGCGAGGGGAAGATCTGCACCAATGTCCCCCTGTCGCAGTTGTCCGCCAAAACTGCCGATAGCAACGGCGATGGCAAAACAGCCGTAAACAGCGGCGATGGCAACAAACAGGTCGCCAAAGCGCAACAGCGTAAAGCGCAGGAAAAAAACAAAGGCGGCAAAAACGCGCGCAAGCACGACAACCGCCCGTCCAGGCGCAAGGGCGAAAAAAGCGCCATACAGCGCCAGGAACAGGGCGGCAAATCGACCGGCAAGCGTCGCAGTGAAGGGAGCAAAGCCCCTGCCGCTGCCGCGGCTCAGCGCCCACCCAAGGCCGATGGCACCAGGGCGCGTGTCGAGCCGCAAACATCGACAGAAAACAGTAAAAATAAAAACAGTCGGCGGCGCAACCGCAACCGTCGCCGCAGCCCACGCAAACCAGCGCAGGAGAACTCATGAGCAACAAATTTTACATCACCACCCCCATCTATTACGTAAACGACGTTCCCCACATCGGCCACGCCTATACCACCCTGGCCTGCGATGTGCTGGCACGCTACAAGCGCGCGCGCGGCTGCGAGGTGTTTTTTCTTACCGGCACCGATGAGCACGGCCAGAAGGTAGAAAAAGCGGCGCAACTCAACGGCGAAACACCGCTGGAGCTGGCCGACCGGGTGATGCAGCGCTTTGAATCCCTGTGGAAAAAACTCAATATCAGCAACAGTGATTTTATCCGCACCACCCAGCAGCGCCACAAGGACGGCGTACAGAAAATCTTTTCCCGTATAGAAAAGAAAGGTGATATCTATCTGGGTACCTACGAGGACTGGTACTGCACCCCGTGCGAAACGTTCTGGACCGAAACCCAGCTCATCGACGGCTGTTGCCCCGACTGTGGCCGCGCCACCGAGAAGCTGCAGGAGGAATCGTATTTCTTCCGCATGAGCAAGTATCAGCAGCAACTCATCGAACACATCGAGAACAACCCCGACTTTATTCAGCCACGCTCGCGTCGCAACGAGGTACTCGGCTTTGTGCGCGAGGGACTGCGCGATCTGTCCATCTCGCGCACCAGTTTCTCGTGGGGCATACCGGTTCCCGGCAACGAAAAACACGTCGTTTACGTATGGTTTGACGCCCTCAACAACTATCTTACCGCTCTGGGCTATCCCGATGACAAGGACGGCAACGTCGCCGCTTTCTGGCCTGCCGATGTCCATGTCATCGGCAAGGATATCCTCCGCTTCCACAGCGTATACTGGCCGACCTTTCTGATGGCGGCCGGGCTGCCGTTGCCGAAAAAGGTCTTCGCCCACGGCTGGTGGACGGTGGAAGGTAAAAAGATGAGCAAAAGCCTGCAAAACGTGGTGGAACCAAACATGCTGGTGGACAAATACGGCATTGATCCCATCCGCTACTTCCTGCTGCGCGAGGTTCCCTTCGGTCTCGACGGCGATTTTTCCCACTCGTCGCTGATTCACCGCATTAATTCCGATTTAGCTAACGATCTCGGCAACCTCGTCAGCCGCTCCACCGCCATGGTCAACAAATATTTTGCCGGCAAGCTGCCGCCGCGCGGCGATGCCAGCGAGTTTGACGCCGCTTTTACAGCCGCCTTCCCGGATAAAATTGCCGAGATCGACCGCCACATGGACGATCTGGCTTTCAACAAGGCGCTGCTGTCTATCTGGGAATTGATCAGTAACGCCAACAAGTATATCGACGACACCGCCCCGTGGACTCTGGCCAAGGATGAGAGCAAACGCAGTCAACTGGGAACAGTGATGTACAACCTCATCGAGGCGGTACGGATCGTCGGGCTGCTGGTGGCGCCGTTCATGCCGGATACCGGCGCCAGAATCATGACCACCATCGGTGCCGACAATCCCGATCTGATGCTCGACGGCCACGACAGCTTCGGTGAACTGCAGGCCGGTATCACCATTGCCAAGGCAAAACCCATGTTTCCGCGCATTGAAGAGGGGCAGAAATAAGCGATGGCTGCCAAACAACCGCTCTTTGTCGACAGCCATGCCCACCTCGACGGTGGCCGTTTTAGCGATGATCTCGACGAGGTGGTTCAGCGCGCCGCCGACAACGGCGTTACCACCATTGTCACCATCGGTTGCGACCTGGCCAGTTCCCGCGCCAGTGTGGAATTAAGTGAGCGTTACGCCGGGGTCTACGCCGCCGTCGGCGTTCATCCGCACGATGCCGGCGAAATTGATGATGCCGCCATTGAGCAGCTGCACGCCCTGGCACAACATCCCAAAGTAGTCGCCATCGGCGAAATCGGTCTCGACTACTACCGCGATCGCTGCCCGCGCCAGCAGCAGCAACTGGCTTTTCGCCGCCAGATCCATCTGGCGCAGCAGTGCGCCCTGCCCATTGTCGTCCACGACCGCGATGCCCACAGTGATGTGATGGCGATTCTGCGCGCTGAAAACGCCAGCGCCTGCGGCGGTGTGCTGCATTGCTTCAGCGGCGACGAAACCATGGCCCGCCAGTGCATCGACCTAGGCTTTATGCTGTCGTTTACCGGCACCATCACCTACCCAAAAAACGACGCCATCCGCGCCGTTATAGCGGCACTGCCGATTGAAAAAATGCTCATAGAGACCGACTGCCCTTACCTGGCGGCGCAGCCGTGGCGCGGCAAACGCAACGAACCAGCCTATGTGGTGGAAACAGCAAAAACACTGGCCGATATCAAACAGCTAAGCGTTGCCGACGTCGCCCGCATCACCAGCGGCAACGCCCGGCGCCTGTTTAATCTGGACGGTGACGACAACCGGGGCAGAATCGCCTATCAAATCCGCGACAGTCTGTACCTGAATATCACCAACCGCTGTACCAATCGCTGCGTATTCTGCGCCAAGTTCCGCGATTTCACCGTCAAGGGACATCAGCTCAAGCTTGACCACGAACCCGATTTTACCGAGATTATCACCGCCATCGGCGACCCGACGCCGTATGCGGAGGTAGTTTTCTGCGGTTATGGCGAACCGCTGCTGCGTCTGGATGTGGTAAAGCAGGTGGCCGCCTGGCTGAAACAACGCGGCGTCAAGGTACGCATCAACAGCGACGGCCAGGCCAACCTGGTGCATAAACGCGATATTCTGCCGGAGCTGGCCGGTCTGGTGGATGAAATCTCCATCTCGCTTAACGCCCCCGACAGTGGCAACTATCAGCGCATCTGCCAGTCCGCCTACGGCGAGCAGGCCTTTGCAGCGGTAACTGATTTTATCCGCCGCGCCACCCGGCATATCCCCAAAGTGGTAGCGACGGCGGTAACTGTTGACGGCATTGACATCGAGCGCTGCCGCCGCCTTGCTGATGAGCTGGGCGTGGAATTTCGCCAACGGATCTACAACGAAGTGGGTTAATTCACAACATTTAGCTACACATTACAAGAACGCTATTGAGATTGTACAGCGGCACAGTTATAATGGAACTAATAGCGTAGATAGTGAATCTGGAACGAACTGTTACTCTGCGCGCCATTGCGCCGGTTATCGTCGCCGGGAAGCATCTTACGGAGGTTATTTTGTTTCCATCTCAACGATTCTACCGCAAGCATGCTGTAATCTGTCTCGCGACCGTACTGTGGTGTTGGTGTACTTTTCTGCCCAGCGCACACGCTTCTATCCTGGTAAATTCTACTCCTGTCGTACGTTACCAGGTTGTCGATCTACAAGCTAATTTTGATTCAGACGGCAAACTGATCGATGTAACCGGTGGCATAAAAAATTACAGTTACTGCCCTATTCGCGGTAGCGTCATCATATATCTACTCGACAGTAACCAGTCTGTTATCAACGGTGTCGAAACTGCCGTCAATAACGGTGTCAGCTTCGATAGAGGGCAAACCGGTACGTTTGAAGCTGTTTTAAGCGGTGCCGGCGACAATGTCAGCAGCGTCAGTGTAGAGTTTGTCAAGAAGTAGTCAGACCGTACAGTGCCAAAGGGAGAGGGGCAGGCAAGCACCATGATTCTTCTTGTTGAGGACAGCCCTATTTTTGGCACTCTGGTCAAAAGCAACCTAGAAAAACGCCTTTCAGAGTCCATCTACTGGGCACAATCGTTTGCCGCGGCAAAAAAAATAATCGACGAGCGCGCCGAAGATATTGATGTCGCTCTGCTCGACTTAAGCCTGCCCGATTGCGATATGGGCGAAGTGGTGGACTACGCCATAAGCCATGAAATCTCCTCCATAGTTTTCACGTCTCGCTTCGATATCCAGATGCATAAAACCATCTGGGGCAAAGGAGTGGTTGATTACGTCCTCAAAGATGGGCCAGACAGTCTCAATTACCTGGCACAGCAAATACAACGTCTGCGCCGCAACCACAAATACAAGATACTGGTGGTGGACGACTCGCCAATGCTGCGCAAGCTGATCTGCCGACTGCTAACGATTCACCGTTTCCCCACCGTAACTGCCAACAACGGTGTCGAAGCACTGCAAGTGCTTGAGCAACACCCAGATATAAACCTTATACTGACTGACTACAACATGCCAGAAATGGACGGCTTTGAATTAACCCGCACCCTGCGCCGCCATCACAGTCAGGAGAACTTGGCCATCATAGGCCTTTCGGCTCAGGGCGACCGCCATGTGTCAGCCAAGTTTATCAAACACGGCGCCAACGATTTTATCGCCAAACCGTTTTACGCCGAAGAATTTTACTGCCGAGTTAATCTAAACATCGACAACATGGAACGTGTCGCCATCATCCGCGACAGCTCGCACCGCGATTATCTCACCGGTCTGCACAATCGGCGCTACTTTTTCTCGCGTATGGCGAGAATCTTTCCCAAGGCAAAACAGTTGTGTGTTGCCATGGTGGATATAGACTTTTTCAAGGCAGTCAATGACAATTACGGCCACGATGTAGGGGACACTACCCTGTGCGTTGTTGCCGACTTGCTGCGCCGTCATCTGCCCGAAGATGCGCTTATCGCCCGTTTTGGTGGTGAGGAATTTTGTCTCTGCTTGTGTGACCGCACTGACATGGCGGTTTTCGATTTGCTGGAGCAATTACGCCTGCAAGTGGAAAACACCACTATTTCTGCCGGTGACAACACTTTCAATATCACCATTAGCATCGGGGTTTGTTGCAAAAAAATGGCGACCATCGATGAGATGATCGCCACGGCAGACGAGCTGTTATATAACGCCAAGCAGCAAGGGCGCAACTGCACCAAAGTGCTGGAATAAGCTAACGGGCAGCCACGTCAGCCAGGCCACTGAGTTCTGTTTTCACTTTAGCCGGATTACCGCTATACACCACCTCCGACACGCCGGAAGCTTCTACATCAAGTTTCCCGGTCACGTTTACATGCGCCGACGAGGTGCCAGTAGCTGCTACATCAGCTTCCACCGCTTTCAGCCCACTGGCATCGACACTGGAACTGCCGCTGATCTCCATTTCCAGCTTGTCGGTGGTGCCGGATAATTTGGCCACGCAAGAACCAAACAATTCAAAATCAAACTCTTTGCCACTGATATTGGCAATGGTTATATCGTGGGCACCCTCGGCATAAAAACTGTCAAGTTGCGGTTGAGTTAAAGTAATTTCAATGGGTTGCTGCATACACAGGGAGCGATCACTGCCGATACGCAGTTTACCCTTTTCCACCACGGTTTTAACGTGTTCGAGCAGATTGCTGTCACCACTGATGGTGCAGGAGAAATCCTTGCCACTGCTGATGTGTAATGTATAGGCGCCTTGCACTTCCATACGTTTGTAATCGCGCAAACTGCGCTGCTGCTGCGCCCGTTTGCCGTTACCCTGCACACAATCACCAGTCGACTGCTGCCAGCCCCACACCGGTGAGACAACAAACATCACTATACAGCCGAGCATCAATCCCAGACTAAATCGCGTTTTCATTGTACCCTCCTTTGTTTCAACTGTTTATTCAGTCGATACAGCAATATAACAACGCCACCGGCTGCGGTAAAGGGGTAGGACAATGTTTGCGCCCTCAACTGACGATCTGGCTTTTGGTAAAAATGGCCCTGAACGGCACATTTTGCTGCGCAAAAAACTCGCGCCCACCCTCTTCGCGATCAACCAGGGTAACCACTCCCAATACCTCAAGCCCTTCTGACTGCGCCCGTTCGATGGCTTTCATGGACGAGCCACCGGTGGTAACCACATCTTCCACAATCACCACCCTGGCGCCGGGGGCAAAGTTTTTGCGCCCTTCCAGCCACTGGCCGGTACCGTGACCTTTAGGTTCCTTACGAATGATAAACGCCGGAATCGGTTTACCGGCCTGGGCACTGATCACAGCCGTAGCAGTGGCAATAGGGTCGGCGCCCATGGTCAAACCGCCTACCCCGGCCACGTCGTCACCAAATTCCGCAATGGCGGCAAAAAACGCCTTGCCCACCAGCTCGGCACCACGCGGATGCAAGGTGGTCTGCTTGCCGTCAAAATAAAAATCGCTTTTGCGTCCGGAAGCCAGGGTAACTTCGCGCTGTTCGTAGGACAACTCACGAATAATCTGCATCAGTTCGCTGCGTTCCTGCTCAGTCATAATGTATGCTCTCCTCTAAAACAGTTCCGGCTGATTGTCGCTGGCCAGGCGGGGGAATTGAACCGGGTACTCGCCGCTGAAACAGGCGGTACAGAACTGGCCGCGGCAATCACCACCGCAACCGCCGGTAGCCTTGTACAACCCGTCCACCGACAAATAACCCAGGGTATCGGATGTTACATAGCGGTTAATCTCTTCAATGCTGTGCGATGAGGCAATCAGTTCGGTGCGAGTTGGAGTATCAATACCGTAATAACACGGATAACTCACCGGCGGGCTGGAGATACGCAGGTGTACCTCGCTGGCGCCGGCGTTGCGAATCATCTTGATGATCTTGCGTGCCGTGGTGCCGCGCACAATAGAATCGTCCACCACCACCACCCGCTTGCCGTCGATAACATCGCGCACCGGATTCAGCTTTATCTTAACACCGAAATGGCGAATCGACTGCTGCGGTTCAATAAAGGTTCGTCCCACATAGTGATTGCGAATCATCCCCAGTTCAAACGGTATGCCAGATTCCTCGGCATAGCCGATGGCGGCGGGAACACCGGAATCGGGAATGGCGATCACCACATCAGCTTCCACCGGATACTCGCGTGCCAGCTGCCGACCATATTCCTTGCGGATACCGTAGACCTCGCGCCCGAAAATGGTGCTGTCGGGACGGGAGAAGTAGACATATTCAAAGATACACGGCGACGGTTTCACCTGCGGCAGCGGATGGAAAGAGTGGAGCCCATCCTTGTCCACCACAATCATTTCGCCTGGATCCATCTCACGGATAAATTCCGCTTCGATTAAATCAAGGGCGCAGGTTTCCGAGGCCACCACGTAGGAGCCATCGAGACGACCTAAAATCAACGGACGAAAACCGTTAGGATCGCGCACCGCCACCATGCGCGTCTCAGTGAGAAACACCAGGCTGTAAGCACCACGCACCCTTTTTAAAGCGTCGATCACCCGATCCACCAGGCTGTCGCTCTTGGCACGCGCCAGCAGGTGGATGATAACCTCGGTATCAGCAACGGTGGAAAAGATGGAGCCGAGTTGTTCCAGTTCGCTGCGCAACTGCTGCGCATTGATGAGATTGCCGTTGTGCGCCACGGCAATACTGCCGCGCACATAATCGACCATAATCGGCTGAACATTTTTGATGTCGTTACCACCGGCGGTAGAATAACGCACATGGCCGATGGCACTGTCACCTCTGAGGGTATCAAATACCGCATCATCGCGAAACGCATCCGCTACCAGACCCATTTTGCGATAGGCGCGCAGGGCGTTCCCGTCGGAGGCGACGATACCGCAACTCTCCTGACCACGGTGTTGCAGGGCGTACAGCCCCAGATAAGTAAGGTTGGCGGCCTCGGGATGACCGTATATCCCGAAAATGCCACATTCCTCCTCAAGCTTGTCAAACATCGCTGTTATATCTCCCGTGTTGAAACACGCAAAAAACAAGCCGCCGCACGCAGGCGGCGTGCGGAAACTTCTACAACAACTCCTCGCGGATAAACTGTACGGCATTTTCGTACAGCAACATCCCCATCCCCTGTTCTGGCAGCTGTTCGCGCGTCCAGCGCGGATGATGGGTGCGATGAACATAGGCTTCGGGATGAGGCATCAGGCCGAACACCCGGCCGCTTTCGTCGCACACCCCGGCAATGGCTGCCATGGAACCATTGGGATTGAGGGGATACTTCATGCTGGCGCCGCTGTAGTTGGCGTCGCTGTACTGCAATACCGCCAGATGGCGTTGCTGTAATTGGTGCAGCACCTGCTCCGACTCGGCGACAAACTTACCCTCACCGTGACGCACCGGCAGATATAACCCTTTGATATCCCGGGTAAACACACAAGGCGAGTCGGCATCTACCCTGAGATAACACCAGCGATCCTCAAAGCGGCCACTGTCGTTGAAGGTAAGCGAGCAGCTTTGGCGGTAATCACCGGCCAGCGCCGGCAGCAACCCCATCTTGACCAGCAGTTGAAAACCGTTGCACACCCCCATCACCAGTTTACCGGCGGCGACAAAAGCAAAAATCTGCTCCGCTACCGTAGCGTTACTGCCGCTCACCGGCGCATGCCACAGCCTGTTGGCACCAGCCTTGGCACTGCCCAGGTCATCCCCATCTAAAAATCCGCCGGCAAAATTGAGAAAATGATAATCGTCCAGCCGCACCTCACCGCCGAGCAACCGGGCGATATGAACGATATCGCACTCAGCTCCGGCCAGACGACAGGCGTTGGCCACCTCGCGCTCACAGTTGGTGCCGTTACCGGCAATGACAATCGCCCGAACCCTGTCCGCCATGATTACAGCTCCCTTAAAGGCGCTTGCCACGCCTCTTTCAATTCCAAGATGTTTCGCGCCACGATTGCGCTGCCGCTGACACCGACAATCCGTACCATTTGGTCGGCACTGACTTCACCGAGCAGGCTCAGCGACTGCCCGGCAAACAGTTTCTCAAACTCCGCCGCTTTTTCCGGCGCCACCGTCACCAGCAACCGGCTCTGCGATTCGGAATACAACCGTTCCATATCATTCAGCTCGCCGTCACAATGCATGGCACGCAGATCAACATGTACTCCCAGCCCGCCGGCAAAAGCTGTTTCAGCCAGCGCCACCCCCAGACCGCCGTCCGACAGATCGTGGCAGGAGGCAATAAGACCGCCGCGCTGAGCGCGGTTGAGGGTGCGATAACGCAACAGCGCCACTGGCGCATCCACCCTGGGAACACTGTTACCGATGAAACCAAGCTCGCAATACAGTTGCGAGGCGCCCATCTCGGCAGCGGTAATCCCCAGCAGGTATATTTTGTCACCGGGGCGTTTTACGTCCATGCTCACAGTGTGACGCACATCATCAACTTTGCCGATTACCGAAAACAACACCGTGGGGGGGATGGAGATTTTTGTCTCACCTACCTGATAGTCATTCTTCATCGAATCTTTACCGGATATAAGCGGCACGCCAAAGGCAACGCAATAATCGTACAGCGCCTGATTGGCCCGCACCAGTTGCGCCGCCTTGTATTCGCCGTCGGGAGTACGCTCGCTCTTCACCGGATCGCACCAGCAGAAATTATCTAGCCCGGCCACGTGGTCGATATTGCCGCCCACCGCCACATAGTTACGCAGCGCTTCGTCGATGGCGCAGGCCATCATGTGGTAGGTATCGATATCGCTGTAACGCGGGCAGATACCGTGAGCGGCGGCGATACCGGCAAAGGAATCGAACAGCGGTCGCACCACCGAGGCATCGGCGGGCCCGTCGTTGTCGGCGCCGGTGAGAGGCTTCTGCACCGTAGCACCCTGCACCTCGTGGTCGTAGCGACGTACCACACACTCCTTGGAACAGATATTCAGGCTGCCGAGCAGCATCAACAACGCCTCGTCAGCACTACCCAACGCCGCTGTTTCCGGCTCAGGATGTACTTTGATTTCCCACCTGGCCGGAATACGCATCTGCGGTGCCCCACCGTGGAGAAATTCCATGGGCAGATAAGTTGCGGTGGCACCGGCGTAGGTACAGTGGTAATAACCGGAAGCGGTAAACTCACCGATATCACTGGCTTCCACCCCCATTTGTCGCGCCAGTTCCATGAACTGATCCAGGTGCTGCGGCGCTACCGCCAGGGTCATCCGCTCCTGCGCCTCGGAGATAAGAATCTCCCATGGCTGCAGACCGCTGTACTTGAGGGGCACACGGTCGAGATGCATGATGAATCCGCCGGTGTCTTCGGCCATCTCCCCCACCGATGAGGACAAACCACCGGCGCCATTGTCGGTGATGGCGTTGTACAAACCGCGATCACGCGCCTCGAGAAGAAAATCGAACATGCGCCGCTGGGTAATGGGATCGCCTATCTGCACCGCCGTTACCGGCGAGTTCTCGTTCAGCTCCTCCGACGAAAAGGTGGCGCCGTGGATACCATCCTTGCCCACCCGACCACCGACCATAATGATGTGATCGCCCACTTCGGCTTTTTTTTCATGACCGGGACGACCATGCAGCTGTGTCGGCATCAGCGCCGCACTACCGCAATACACCAGCGGTTTACCGGCAAAGCGCTGGTCAAAAACCAGCGAGCCGTTGATGGTGGGAATACCACTCTTGTTGCCGCCGTGTTCCACCCCGGTGACCACGCCGTCAAAGATACGCCGCGGATGGAGCAAGCGTGGCGGCAGCGGCTGATCGTAAAAAGGCGAGGCAAAGCAGAACACATCGGTATTGAAGATAAGACGGGCACCGCGTCCGGTACCGAAGGGATCGCGGTTGACACCAACGATGCCGGTAAGAGCGCCGCCATAGGGATCGAGAGCGCTGGGGGAATTGTGGGTTTCCACCTTGTAGACCATGCTCCAGTCATCGGTAAATTTTATCACGCCGGCATTGTCCTTAAACACCGACAGGCAGATGTCATCAGCGCCGCGGCGGGCACGGATCTCCTCGGTAGCGGCGACAATATAACTCTTAAACAATGAATCTATCTGCTGGCGGTGGCCGTTTTCATCTTCGTATTCAATAAGAGCGGAGAAAATTTTATGTTTACAGTGCTCACTCCAGGTCTGCGCCAGGGCCTCAAGCTCGGCATCGGTGAGCTTATCCCCCAGCCCGACAGCCGCACGCTGGTTCTGCACCTGCGGATCGGCGATAAAATCGCGGATACAGCGCATCTCCTCCAGATTAAGAGCCAGCATACCGTCACGGCTGATCTGTAGCAGGGTTTCGTCATCCACGTTAAGATCGATGCAGCGAATTTTTACCGCAGCTGTGGTTGCCACCCGCGGCACACTCACCGGCACACCGTGCAAATTGTCGAAATCGGCACGAGTGAAGATACTCCAACGCTGAATAAGGGCGTTGCCAAGAAAATCGGCGGCAATGGTTTCAGCCGTCGCGGCATCAACATCACCGCTGAGCAGGTATTGTGTCGAAGTATATACCGCCTCGTCAGCCGCCAGCGGTCGTCCGATAATATACTGCACCGCCTCGGCGGCAGTGCGACCAACATTGTCGGTAACGCCAGGGCGAAAGCCCACCTCGATGAGTACATCAAACTCCTGTGCCAGCGGTCGGTTTATGGCGTATTCCTGAATCACCGGATCGCAAAACGGCCCCGCCGCCACCTGTTCGAGCTGCTGCCGGTCAAGGCGCACATCAACTGTGTAGACGTCGAGAACGCGCACCCGTTGCAGACTGATACCGAGATGACGCTCAATCTCGCGCCGCACCCGCTCCCCCCTGGCATCGTCCATATCGGCCTTGAAACCAACGACAATTCTGCTGGCACTGCTATCAGGCATAAGGATATCTCCCCGGCAACTTTCTCTTTAGTTACCATATAGTTATGAACAATAATTGAAGTTATAAATCAAGTGACAAAACACTGGCTGACCTGCCGCGCTTCGCCGACGATTACCTTGGGCGTGCATCCGGGGCAGTCGCGCAACACCTGTTCCACCTCGGCACGGGCAATCTCGGCACGATTGTTGGTCTCGCTCAAATGAGCCAGAAACACCGCCTCCAACCCGTGCCACGCCAACCGGCCAAGCAGTTTCGCCCCGGCCGCATTGGACAGATGACCGTGCCTGCCACGAATCCGCTGCTTCAACTGCCACGGATACGGCCCGTCGCGCAACATCACCTCGTCGTGATTGGTTTCGATAACCAGCACCCGACACGAGCGCAGACGTTCCTCCACCAGCCGTGTGGCGACACCTAGGTCGGTAACCACCCCGACCCGCCCTTCG
>JAMOOS010000058.1 GCA_027065245.1 Desulfuromonadaceae bacterium
TGATCAATTATTTTGCTGACTAAAATAGTTATTGTTCTCCCGCACAGTACAGATAACGGCTTTACTTAACCCCCCATATTACGAAAGGAATTAACCACCATGAGCATGTTTTGTTTCCAATGTCAGGAAGCCGCCAAGGGTAGCGGTTGCACCGTAGCCGGAGTATGCGGCAAAAAAGAGGATACCGCCAAACTGCAGGATCTGCTGGTGCATATCCTTAAAGGACTGGCGCTGGCAGCCGACGCCAGCGGCAACGTAGACAAGCAGACCGGGCTGTTTCTGGCGCAGGCGCTGTTTGCCACCATTACCAACGCCAATTTTGACAATGCCGCCATTACTGCCCTGATCAAACAAGCGATGCAGCGCCGTGACGCCATTCGTGCCCAGCTCAATTGCTCCTGCGATGATGACTGCTTGGTATGGAGTGGCGACGAGAGCGAGTTTGTTGCCAAAGGTGGCGAAGTAGGCGTGTTGTCCCAACCCAACGAAGATGTGCGCTCCCTGCGTGAGCTGCTTGTCTACGGTCTTAAGGGGCTGGCCGCCTACGTTGACCACGCCGCGATACTCGGCTTTGAAAAAGAGGAGATCTACACCTTCATGGTGTCGGCGCTGGCTTCCACGGTCAAGGAACTGAGCGTTGACGATATGATCGCCCAGGTACTCAAGTGCGGCGAGTTCGGCGTAACCGGTATGGCGCTGCTGGACGAGGCCAACACCACCACCTATGGCAATCCGGAGATTACCAAGGTTAATATCGGTGTCGGCACCAACCCCGGTATCCTCATCTCTGGCCACGATCTGAAAGATATGGAGGATCTGCTCAAGCAGACCGAGGGTAGCGGCGTAGACGTGTACACCCACAGCGAAATGCTGCCGGCGCACTATTACCCGGCGTTCAAAAAGTACTCCCATTTTGTCGGCAACTACGGCAACGCCTGGTGGCAGCAGGATAAAGAATTTGCCTCCTTTAACGGTCCCATCATCATGACCACCAACTGCATCACCCCGGTCAAAGACGCCTATAAAGATCGCATCTATACCACCGGCATGGCCGGTTATCCCGGCGTGCAGCATATCCCCGAGCGTACTCCCGGCGGCAGCAAGGATTTTTCCGCTGTCATCGCCCAGGCTAAAACCTGCGCTCCGCCCACCGAGATTGAGCAGGGTGAAATTGTCGGCGGTTTTGCCCATGCCCAGGTGATGGCTCTGGCCGACAAGGTGGTAGACGCGGTTAAGAGTGGCGCCATCAAGCGTTTTGTCGTTATGGCCGGTTGCGATGGCCGCCACAAGACGCGCAGCTACTTTACCGATCTGGCTCAGGCGCTGCCCCAGGATACGATTATTCTCACCGCCGGTTGTGCCAAGTATCGCTACAACAAACTCGATCTTGGCGATATCGGCGGCATACCGCGGGTGCTTGACGCCGGTCAGTGTAACGATTCGTACTCTCTGGCATATATCGCCTTGCAGCTTAAAGAGGTGTTTGGCCTGGACGATATCAACGAGTTGCCCATCTCCTACGATATCGCCTGGTATGAGCAGAAGGCGGTCATCGTGTTGCTGGCGCTGCTTCATCTGGGTGTGAAGGGGATTCGCCTCGGTCCCACCCTGCCGGCCTTTTTCTCGCCCAACGTGGCCAAGGTACTGGTGGAAAATTTTGATATTAAAGCCATTGGCACAGTGGAAGAAGACGTGGCTGCCATCATGGCTGGCAAGTAAGGATATCAAGTTACAGCCACAACAGCTTTAAAGCGCAACGGGGCGATGGCATTAGTGCCATCGCCCCGTTTTTTTGTCATGTATATGACCATCTCTGTTGTATTCATTAAAGCATCTATTGACTCGTATGACCTACTTTGGTAATTTTGACCTATCAGGATAAAAAAGGAGGTTGCTATGATTGTCAGTATTTCGGCGGCAAAGGCCAATTTTTCCAAATTGGTCAATATGGCTTATCATGGTGAGAAAATTACTATCACCAAGAACGATCTTCCCCTTGTAGATCTGGTTGTGCATAAACCTGAGGGGAAACGTACCCTCGGATTGTTAGAAGGGAAAATAGATATCCCGGATAATTTCACCGATGAAGATGCTGATATTGAAGAAATGTTTTATGGTCAATCACTATGAAGATTATTCTGGATACACATGTTTTCCTTTGGGCAATTGCAGATACAGGCAAGTTATCCGCCGAATGGCGATTTGCTATTGAATCTCAGGCAAATCAGATTTATCTCAGTGCTGTTTCCGTTGCTGAAATTATGATCAAGTCGTCAATAGGCAAGCTAAATGTTGATTTTGATCCTGTAGATATCGCAGATAAAAGTGGTTTTGATCTGCTGGATTTTACCGCCGCTGATGCGCTATTGCTACAGGATATGCCTTTTCACCACCGCGATCCATTTGATCATATGTTAATTGCCCAGAGTATACAAAATCGTTTTCATCTCATGACAAACGACTCAAAATTCCATTTATATGATTGTCAGTTGATCGGCTGCTAGGTAGCTGATTTTAAAGCGCAACGGGTCGATGGCATTGGCGCCACCGCCCCGTTTTATCAGGCACTTATTTGCTGCGCAAATAATCGCGCGTAAGTTTTACCACCACTCCAGAAAGGCCGATGAGGCCGATGAGGTTGGGAATGGCCATGGCGCCGTTCATGGTGTCGGAAAAATCCCACACGAAACCGATCTTTTGTACCGCGCCTACTGCTACGACAAGGCAAAACAGGTAACGGTACGGCGTGCGGGCGCGCAGGCCAAAAACATACTCGATACACTGCTCACCGTAGTAGGCCCAGCCGATGATAGTGGAGTAGGCGAAAATCGCCAGGGCAATGGCGACAATCAGCCCGCCGCTGCCGGGCAAAGCGCTTTGAAACGCCGCCGCGGTGAGGGCGCTGGAGCTTTTGCCGCAGTCCCACTGGCCACTGGAGAGGATTACCAGCGCTGTCATGGTGCAGACGATGATGGTATCGAAGAATACGCCGGTCATGGCGATAAGGCCCTGTCGTACCGGGCTGGAGGTGCGCGCGGCGGCGTGGGCGATGGGGGCGCTGCCCAGACCGGCCTCGTTGGAAAAAACTCCGCGCGCCACACCGAAGCGGATGGCCATGGCCACCGTGGCCCCGGCAAAGCCGCCGCTGGCGGCGCTGGCGCTGAAGGCGTGTTCAAAAATCATTGCCAGTGCCGCCGGTAGCGCGGCGGCGTTGATGCCCAGTACCACCAGCGCCGCCAGCACATACAGCACTGCCATAAACGGTACCAGCCGTGCCGTTACCCGCCCGATACGCTTAATGCCGCCGATAATTACCAGCGCCGCCAGTATTGCCAGTACCACGCCGGTTGCCAGCGTCGGGATACCCATGGTACTTT
>JAMOOS010000059.1 GCA_027065245.1 Desulfuromonadaceae bacterium
CGGCGATTTGAACCTTGGTGCGTAAAAGGCGGCGTTGCTCGGCCAGGCAGAAGGAGATAATGCGGTCGCGCTCTTCGATTTCGATATCGTGGTAATGAAAAGCCACCTCGTAGCCGCCGCGGATCTTTTCGTCCACGCGCACGACAAAGGCTTTGCATTTTACCGGTTCGCTGTCGTCAGGCAGGTAGAATTCCAGATTATACATATCGCCCATGCGCAATTTTTCTTCGCAGCTCAGTAACACGCCGCTGCCGCTTATGTTAACTGTTGCCGTAGGAACTTTTTGCGCTTCTTTTGAAGATAAAGAATCCTTGCTGTATACCACCTTGATGGCACTGTTGACCCGGAAGTATTCGCGCTGCTGCGAGTAGGCAAACGACTCAATAGCCAGCACTCGCAGCACGCGCGAGCTGACTTTTTCGTCGATATGGGTGTACATGGAGACGGTACCGGCGCGGGTATCCAGCGATAACAGAATCTTGCCGCCCTTGCGGATGAGTTCCTCCGGCATTTCGCCGGGGCGGAACTTTAATTCCAGATACGGTTCGGCAATTATGCGTGCCACCGCTTCCAGGCGTACCTTGGTATCATCTTCGCGGATGATATACGCCCGCAACAGTGCCGGTTTTTCCAGATATTTGAATAGAGCAAATTCCGCCACAGCAGCCCTTTGATAAATCTGTTCGGTTGCGTATCTGCCAGCGCTATGCGCTGGAGCTAACTATGCTACCGTTGGGGCCTGCCGCCTGCTTGTAGCCGCTGACAAGCGCCCGCCCATTTTTTAATTCAGAAAGCTCGTTTGAAATGAGGGACATCATGCCATTAATTTTTGGCAAAAGCAAACGATTCAGTTCCAAAACTTCGTTCAGTAACTCCGTACGCTGCTTAAAGAGGGTATGGGAGGCTACATCGTCGTCTGTTTGCGTCAGCAGCTGAGGTAATGTGGCGTCATGCTCCTGCGCCAGGCGACTCAGGCGATTGAATTCCTCAGTAAGAGCGATCACTCCACCGGCATTGCTGTCCAGCACCTGCTGCATAATTTTCATGTGACGCAGCACGGCTCTATGCCTGGCTACCGAGTTCTGCAAGGCGGTTTTCAGCTCTTCGCTTATGGCAATATTACGGGGCGCCATTATGTTTAACCCGCCGCACTCAGTGGTTTGTAATTGGGCGGCATTTTCGTTTGCGTCGGCGTTGGTTCTGCCGCGTCGGCAGCAGCGGAATCGCTTGCGGCAACTTCGTTGCGGGCAACTTCTATGGCGCTAACCCAGGTTTCACGCAGATCAAGCAGCAGCCCCTCTACCACCCGCAGCTTGTCCACATCGTTTTTAAGGTTGGCCTGAGTAAGCTCGCGGATCATAAAGCTGTACAAACCGTCCAGATTCTCGGCGATTTCTCCGCCTATCTCGTGGTCAAGAGTATTGGCAAATTCGGTTATAATCGCCATGCAACGGCTAATCCCTTCCAGCTTTGCAGTCAGATCGTTATTCTCTATCCCCGCCACGGCCTGGCGCACAAAGCGAATGGCCCCATCGTACAACATGACCAGAATCTGCTCAGGCGATGCAGAAAGTATTTGATTTTGTTGATACTGTTGTGTATAGGCATTCATTTTTTATAATTCCACAGGTTTTCCAGCCCTTTGAGCTGGGTGGTCAGAAAATCGCTTTGCGAGTTCATGCCGCTTACCAGTTTCTCCATAGCCATAAACTTGGCGCGCAAAGTCTTCTCTTTGGCTTCCAGTCGCATTTCAATCTGTTCAATACGTGAATCAATCCGTTTGACATTGGTGGTGGTACTCTTGCTGTTGATGGCGGCCAGACCGTTGCGGCTGTCGGTTACATCTTCCAGATACTCCTTGAACGTATCCGCAATTCCTTTGGTATCGCCAGTTCCGGTGAGCAATTTGTCAACGTCGTCCAGATTATTTTCTATTGCGTCGGTAAGGGTAGCGTCATCCAGTTTTATACTGCCGTCTTTCTGAGTTTCAAAACCCAGTTGCGATAACGATGAAAACGCTCCGCCCGTGTCAACCACGGTGGTCAGCATGTTCTGCAACCGCCGTTTTACCACATTAAGGCCGGAGTCGCCGCCAAGGATTCCCGCTTTGGAGCCATCTATCGAAGATTGCGAAGTAACAAAGGAAACCGCATCATTGTAACTTTTTACAAAGGAATTGATGCGGGATTTGATGCCGTCTTCATCCAGTTTTACACTGATGCTGGTAGTCGCTCCGGTTTCGGCTTTGGCCAAATTGAGGGTAAGACCGGGAATCGCCTCTTTAAGGGTGTTGCTGTCGGCGTAGATATCAATGTTGTCAACCTTGATATGTGCCTTGGCCGCCGCCTGCGTGGTAGAAAAATCACCCAGGCTGGCGCTGCCGCCACTGAGAGTACTGGTGTCAACACTAAAATCGGTGGCAACATCGGCACCGGTAAGAACCAGCCGGTAAGGGTCACTGCTGCCATCGTTGATGATGGCGGCAAAAACACCGATATCAGCCTCGTTGATGGCCGCCATTATCCCCTCCAGCGAACCATCACCAGCATCAATGGTAACGCTTTTTGCCTCACCGCCCACGGTAAAACTTATGCTACCGCTACCGAACTGATCCAGCGTTTTATCGGCAAAGCCACCATCGCTCACACTCTTTTGCACCTGTGCCAGCGATATGGTTTCAACCTGATAGCTGGTGTTGGGCAACGCATCCACACCTGCTGATACACTAAAATGTTCACTATCTGATGCCGACACGGTTTTCTGCCGCAGATCATCACTGGAAGTCAGCGCATCTATGCTGGACAGCAGCCCCTTGAGCTTGCCGTCAAAGGCGGCATAACCGTCTTGCCGCGCCTGGAACCATTGTTTGTCGGTGTTAAGCCGATTGATGGGACGGCGCTCCAGTTCCATCAGCTTGCTTACCAGCGCGTCGGTATCCATACCCGTGGCCAGGCCACCAAATGTAATACCACTCATGACTGACTCCTGTAGTTAATAACCTATAAGTCCAAATTCCGTTGCGCGACAAACCACCTCTAGCCACCCCAGGAAACCGCATCAGGTTGTCTATTAAGTAACGGCAAATCCTTGGTAATTGTTTTTCCTAATAACCTCAGCATCTACACCAGAATATTCATGGATCAGCACATTGCGCATTGCCCCCATCTTGTCCCACGGAACATCAGGATACAAAGTCATCGTTTTTAGTCGCGATATAGATTACTAGCTGCGCCAATAATCTCTAAATTACGAATCATGGCATCAATCGCCATCATTCACGCAAAACCCGCAAATTCGTACATTGTCGTTTTGTTTATCGTAATCGTTGCACACGCCGCCACTACCCTTGAGCATCGACAATGTTACCGCTGAGTTCG
>JAMOOS010000060.1 GCA_027065245.1 Desulfuromonadaceae bacterium
CACAGCGTCAGAGGAGGCCACGGAAGAGAAGAAACCGACGCGCCGTCGCCGTACCACCAGAAAGAAAGAGGCGGAAACGGATGTGCAGGCGGACAACGCAACCGCCGCAGCGCCGGAGGAGGCGACGGAAGAGAAGAAACCGACGCGCCGTCGCCGTACCGCCAAGAAAAAAGAGGTAGAGGCAGATGCTCAGACGGATAAATCAACCGCCACAGCGTCAGAGGAAGCTACGGAAGAGAAGAAACCGACACGCCGTCGCCGCACCACCAGAAAGAAAGAGGCGGAAGCGGATACACAGGCTGACAACGAAACCGCCGCTGCGCCGGAGGAGGCCACGGAAGAGAAAAAGCCGACACGCCGTCGCCGTACCACCAGAAAAAAAGAGGCGGAAACGGAGACGCAGGTGGACAACGCAACCGCCGCTGCGCCGGAGGAGGCGACGGAAGAGAAGAAACCGACGCGCCGTCGCCGTACCACCAGAAAGAAAGAGGCGGAAACGGATGTGCAGGCGGACAACGCAACCGCCGCAGCGCCGGAGGAGGCGACAGAAGAGAAGAAACCGATACGCCGTCGCCGTACCACCACAAAGAAAGAGGCGGAACAAAAATCTGACACCGCGGCTGACGCTCAGTCATCACCGTCAACAGCGGACAAGCCGACACCACCGACGCAGGAGCAATCCTGATCGCCCACACCCGGGAGCCTGTCGGGTTTTATGACAGGCTCCTAGCCCGCGTCTAAAAAAAATAGTGCCACAACCAATCCAGGCGACCGCGCATAACGTAGTAACGCCCGCTGAACTTCATCACGGCGCGTATTTTGTCCCGCTGCTGTTTTTTGTAGCAATGCACCGGGCAGCGGCGACACGCCGGTTTGGGATCGAGGGGACAGCGTTCGTTGCGCTGCAACGCGTAGTGCAACAAGGCGTGACACTCGGCGCAATATACCCGCCCCTGCTCGTGGCTGTGCACCGCCACGCCGCGCTTGAGGTGATGTTCGCGACAGTACACGGCAATAAACGCCCGCAGCACCCTGCCATCGCGCTGAATACGCCGCGCCTTACTCAGCACCGCCGCCACCGTCTAGACGTTGATACCGGCAGGACGGATGGCCGACGGATCACCGGCATGGCACGGCGTTACGGCGTAAACCATGCCACACTCACCGCACTGCCCCTCAAAAGTATCCATACAAAAACTGTTGCCGCAGTTTTCGCACTGCAGGGTTACCGGTGCCGGCATGGGTTGCAGATTAAAACCCATAGTACGAATTTTGTTAAGAACATCCATTCCGCTGGCAAAGTTTGCCGAACAGCCATCATGCATTGTCATCTCTCCTTTAGCGAGTCGGGTTACAGCTCTTCTAATGTTTCACCTTCACGTATACGCTGACGCAGATTCATCAGCTTGCGATCCAGTTCTTCCAGTTGTGCCAGATTGGCGCGCTCAGCCGCACTGGTGGTAATAATTTTGGCCACGCCGCCGTTGCGAATCACCAGGCGGCGTTGTCCCATAAGTGCCAGGATGGGATCATGGGTAGCCATGAGGACAATTTTCTCCTCACGCACCAGCAGTTCCAGCGCTTTTTTGCGGTCGATACCGGCATTTTCTATCTCATCGATAAGAACGATGGGAGATTTACTCAAAATGGCGGTATCAGCAATCATCAGCGCCCGAGACTGACCGCCGCTTAAAGAGGTGATCGGCGTTGTGGCGGTAAAACCCTCGCCAGCCAGCTCGTTGGCCTGCGCCATAATCCGCTCGATTTTGTCGTCAACATCGGGGACAAAGCGGCTTTCGGCGTGCATGCGGATAAATTCCTCCACCGACAAATCCATGACAAAGTTCATGTTCTGCGACAACTGCGCCACCAGCTTGTGCTCGATGGAAAAACGCCACTTGGCATCCGGCACCGCAGCGTTGATAAGAATATGTCTGCCGGTAGGAGTATCGCCCTGCGCCATCCACTCGATATCGGCCAGCAGGCGACTTTTACCGCTGCCAGTAGGCCCGACAATGCAGATTATCTGACCGGGCAGCAGATCGAGGCTGAAATCCTCCGGCTGGCGCTCTTTATTGAAACCACCCTTGATGGTAAGGCACTCCACCTTGGCAAAATCGTGTTGCAATGCCCCCATGCCGTCCACGTAATCACGCAGTGCCTGGCGCAGTTGCGCGCGGTCGAGGCCGATATCGTCTAATGCATCGGCATCAAGCGCGGCAAAAAGCTGCGCCGCGCTGGCGTCGCTGCTACGCACATCAATGTTGAACGAATCAAAAAAATCGGCGATATACGGATAGCGCTCCACCAGCACCGTCAGTGGTGTTTCAAACAGTTCGCTGCTATTCATTGTTGCGCCCCTTGTCATTCAGATCAATTTTACGCACGTTGCCCACCTGATGCTCCTCGCCGATACGGGTCTCTCCCAGACAGTAGGAACACAGTGCCGACGGCATGGAGAAACGCAGCGATTTACCCTTGAGCGAGGCGATATCGCTCGCCTGCGCCACCAAGGTGGACAACTCAAACGCGCCCTGGCCGGTAATGCCGTTTACATGCATGATTACCGCTTTGGGATTGACCTGGCGCACCCGCGCTGCAAACACCTCGCGCTCCGCCTGGGAGACAATATCCCCTTTGGTTATCACCACGATGTCGGCGCCTTTGAGCATGGGACCGATTTTTTTCGGCGTGCCGATGCCGCTGAGATTGTCGATGACACACACAGCGCAGATATCCTTTATGTGCGGCGAGCAGCGGTTGCACAGCCCGGCGCTCTCGCTGATAAGCAGATCCAGTTGTTCCTGCCGCCCCCAGTCGACACAGGCCTCGATATTGCTGATAAAATAGTGATCGGGACACAGCGCTCCCGACAACCCTTTGCGTACCGGCACGCCCCGACTGGCGTAAAGAGTGTCGTCGTCGGTAAGAAGGCAGTCAAACTTCACCACCCCCACGCGCAGACCGCGCTCACTTAACGCGTCGATAGTACGTAGAATAACAGCGGTTTTCCCCGCCGACGGCGGGCCGGACACAGTAACAAAGCGCATGATTAGCCATCCTCGCAAGCAACGGTAAAAATCCGTTCCAAATGTTCTATCTGCTCTGATATATCGTGGTTGTAGATGTAATCCCACCCCAGCCACTGCCATGGTGCCCGCGGCGGCAACACATTTTCCACCTGCGGATTAAGGGACGGAAACAGCCCCTTTTGCGCCAGTATCTCCCCCACCTGCTTACCGGCGAGAAACTCAGCCACTGCACCGATCTGTGCCAGACGCTCTTTTTTTGCCAGCAGAAAGATAGGGCTGATGATGGCACCGTCTTCCGGCCAGACGATCTCCACCGAAGCGATGTTACCGGCCATGCGGGTAAAGAAATAAGGGAGAATAGTCACCAGCGGTTTATCAACCTGCGTGCGTCCGGCGCCCTTGACCATCTGCGCCGGATGGAGCGAACTGAGCATGGAACGCCCCAGTCGTTCGACACCATCGGTACCGAACATTTTATATATATTGAGCAAAATAGCGTTAAACAGGTCAAAATCGCCCACCGGCAGAGCTACCCGCCGGGCATATTCCGGCCTGAGGATATCACGCCAGCTGCGCGGCACCGGCAAATCGCCCAGTTCCATCTTATCCACCATAAACACCGCCGGCACCACCGATATGATGGTGTAGCTGTGTTGCGGATCTTCCAGCGCCAGAGCGGAAAAATCGCTGTTTACTCCGCCCATCTCCACACTGGAGAATACCCCCTGCTGCCGATACTGGCCGATCCCCTTCGGATCAAAGAAGGTATCAAAACCGGCGGAGATAAAAATATCCGGCAATTCAGCGGCACTGGCAATGGTGGAGATATTGGCGGCAATCCAGTCGGAACCGACGGAAGCAGCCTCGAAACGGCTACGCGTTTTCAGGCCGCTGCGCTGTTGATAATCAGTGCAGAAGGCATCAAAGGCTTCCAGCAACGGCACCCGCACCGGACACGGCAACAGGCCGGCCACGTCGATATCATAATCGTCACCATTGGCATCCTCGGCCAGAGTAATGTCGATATTTTCCTGCGCCTCGGCTATTTTCTCTTCCAGCAGGCACAGGTAAGTATCCACAGCAAAGCCCTTACTCTGCAGGGCGCTGCCAAGCTTGAGAAAACGCCCCACCCGCTGCAACGTACCAGCATCGGCAAACTGCTCAAAGCCGTTGGCAACAAATACTTCGAGGGTTTGCGGCCAGCGTTCAACAATCTCTTTTACGGTCATATTGGTATCAATGTTAGTCATGTCAGCCTCTCCTGTATGGTTGACGCAACTATGCCGTAGCGCAGCAACAACGTAATTGACCGCCATCAAAAAAATCGTTTTTAACTAGGAGCCTGTCGGGCTTTGCGGATCGAAGCGAAAAATCGACTGGTCGAGGACAGATTTTCGTTCGTTTGAAGGCTAATAGTAATAGCCGTAGCTATTGGTCGAAAAGGAGCGGAAATATGCACCGGCTAGGCGGTTTTGCAGCCGATTCATGGAAAGTCCGACAGGCTCCGAGGATTTGCTTTATTCGGGATCGGGAACTTCCGGACGCTTCTTGCCAAAGAAACGTGCTACCCACACCCCCACCTCGTACAGCAGGATAAACGGCAGGGCAATGGATATCTGCGAAAAAATATCGGGCGGGGTAAGTACCGCGCCAACAACAAACGCCAGCAAAAACGCGTAACGCCGGTGCGCGGCCAGCCATTTGTAATCCACCAGCCCCAGGCGGGCGAGAAAAAAAATGATAATCGGCAGCTCAAACACCAGTCCGAAGGCCAGCAGCAGACGGGTGGACATGCTCAAGTAGCCACCCATGGACAGCATGGCCTGCACCTCGCCATGACCGATGCCGTAATTGATAAGAAAGGTAAAAATCATCGGAAACACATAAGTGAAACCGAAATAGGTACCGGTGGCAAAACACAGACAACTGAAGAACACAAACGGGATAGCCAGACGCTTCTCCCCCGGATACAGTGCCGGCGCGATAAAGCGCCACATCTGCCACAACATAACCGGCAGCGCCACCACCAGTCCAGCCACCGCCGCCACCTTGAGATAGGTGAAAAACGGCTCCGTAGCGTGGATAAACACCAGCGTGCTGTCTTTGGGCAACGCCTGGCGTACCGGCTCGGCAATCAGTTTAAACAGCTGCTCGGCGTAGTTATAACACACGCCGAAGCCGATAACCCACGCCACCACCGAGATAATCAGGCGTCGGCGCAACTCCTCAAAATGTTCCGTCAGCGTCTGTCCCTGCTCATCCACGCTTATGCTCTGCTCCGCCTGTCTGCACCTTGTTTTCCGTCACTTTATCAGCCGCAGCGGCACCATCCTCATCCGCCACCTTGTCATCAGCCGCCGCTTTGACACCAGCGGCTGCTGCAGTCGCAGGCTCATCGCCGCGCTGCGCCTGCCTGCACTCAAACTCGATGGGCTCCACCTCCCCGGCTTCAGCTTCGAGATTGATGGTATTCTTCAACTCGGTAGAAGCGCGCCGAAACTCACGCATCCCCCGCCCCAGCGCCCTGGCTACATCGGGCAACTTGGCCGGACCTATAATAATCAATGCTATCACCAGAATTACGATCAACTCCGGCATTCCTATTCCAAACATACAACCTCCACCCCGGCAGGGCTATCTCATACGCAACAATTACTACTTTTCATCATCACTGCTGTCTTCGATTTTATTCTTATTTTGCGCTGTTTCATCCTGCTGCAGCCCTTTTTTAAAGTTGCGAATCCCCCGCCCCAGGCCTTCCCCCAGTTGCGGCAGACGCTTGCCACCAAACAACACCAGCACAATCACCAGAATGATGGTCAGTTCCTGCGCACCCAATCCAAACATAACAGTTCCTTTCGTCATTACCAGATAGTAGCGGCCGCACCAAAAAACGCCACACGCCATCGCTCCGCATAACACACCAGGCCAGACAATAACCAGTACAAACTTGTATAGCGCCATCATCCACTAGTTAATCCGT
This sequence comes from Desulfuromonadaceae bacterium, assembly GCA_027065245.1. GTDB lineage: Bacteria > Desulfobacterota > Desulfuromonadia > Desulfuromonadales > Desulfuromonadaceae > Desulfuromonas. The sequence goes on from JAMOOS010000060.1 coordinate 6,016, forward strand.
CGACGATAACACAAACGACAAAAAAGCACCTGAGGCAATCGCCACAGGTGCTTAATTTTTTATTGGTGGAGCTAAGCGGGATCGAACCGCTGACCTCTTGAATGCCATTCAAGCGCTCTCCCAGCTGAGCTATAGCCCCAAACGCAGGTGGTTATACCAGAAGCCGGTTCCCGATGTCAACGCATTTCTTGCCCAAAGTTACAATAGACTGGCCACACTGGCACAGGCAGCAGCAATAAGCAGCGGATGGCAGTGGCGAATACGGCCAAGGAACAGTTGAATCAGCACATAGCTGCTGAAACCAAAGGCCAGTCCGGTGGCGATGGAGTAACTGAGAGGCATCATGATTATGGTGAGAAAAGCCGGGGCGGCGATGGCAAAATCGCTGAAATCAATGACTGTTATGTTTCCCAGCATAAACAGACCGACAACAATCAGCGCTGGAGCGGTGGCGCAGGCGGGCACAATGGCGATAACCGGAGCGAAAAACAGCGCCGCCACAAACCACAGCGCCGTCACCACGCTGCTCAGACCGCTGCGTCCACCGGCAGCTACACCGCTGCCGGACTCAATGAAGGCGGTAGTGGTGCTGGTACCGAGCAAGGCACCGCCAATGGTAGCCAGGGCATCGACGGTTAGCAGCGGTGATATGGCAGGAATATCGCCGTCTTCTTCAACCATTCCGGCCTCACGGCACACTGCCACCAGCGAACCGAGGCTGTCGAACAGATCGACAAACATGAAGGAGAAGATACTCGACCACAGCGAGATGGTCAGGGCCGAAGTGATATCCAGCTTGAACAGCAACGGCAGAACAGACGGCGGCAAGGCCACCACACTGTCCGGCAACGGAGTAAATCCGGTAGCTATGGCCAGCAGTGTTGATACGGCAATGCCGATGAGGATGGCTCCGCGCACCTGTTTGATCTGCAACACCAGCATCACCAGCAACCCGGCCAGACCGATGGCAACTTGCGGCGTAACGGCACCTAGGCGCACCAGAGTTGCCGGGCTGTCCACCACCAGGCCCATATTGCGCATGCCGATAAAAGCAATAAACAGGCCGATACCAACGGCGGTAGCCGCCTGCAGCGACGGCGGTATGGCTCGCACCAGATGTTCGCGTACTCCCAGCAGGCTAAGTAGCAGAAACAGTACCCCGGAGATAAACACCACCCCCAGCGCCGTCTGCCACGGCACCCCTTGCCCCAACACCAGGGTATAGGTGAAAAAGGCATTCAAGCCCATGCCCGGCGCCATCATAATGGGGGCATTGCATACCAGCGCCACCAGCAGAGTAGCCAGCGCCGCCGCCAGACAGGTTACACTGGTGAGAGCGCCACGCTCCATGCCGGTGGCAGCCAGCATGGATGGATGGACAAAGATAATGTAGGCGGCAGTGAGAAAGGTGGTGGTACCGGCGATTATTTCGGTTTTGATGCTGCTGCCGCTGTCTTCCAGTCGAAAGCGGCGGATGAGATAATTTACCATTGCTGTCACCTTGCAACGTTTACCGGGTCAAAACACGACGGGGATGCCGTAAGCATCCCCGTCGTAGTTGTAAATCAGCGCGGAAAGCTAATGAGCACAGCCACCGCCACAGCACTTGTGCGCCGCCATTTTTAACGGTGCCGCTCCGGTGAGTCGAGTGAGCGCCTCCATGTATTTTTGCGCTGTTTTGGCAACAATATCGTCCGGCAGCGGCGGGGCCGGCGCGGTTTTGCCCCAATCCAGCGTCTCCAGATAGTCACGCAAAAACTGCTTGTCAAAACTGGGCTGCGGCCCGCCGGGACAATACTGATCCTTGGGCCAGAAACGGGAGGAATCGGGAGTAAGCGCCTCGTCAATCCACATCAGCTCACCATCACAGATACCAAACTCAAATTTGGTATCAGCGATAATAATTCCCTTGGCGTCGGCAATATCGCGAGCGCGCTCATAAATAGCTATGGAGATGGCACGAATTTTTTCCGCCACCTCGGCACCACACAGATCTACCACCTTGTCAAAGGGGATATTCTCGTCGTGATCACCCAGCTCCGCTTTGGTGGAGGGGGTAAAAATAACCTGTGGCAATTTGTCGCTCTGGCGCAGTCCGGCAGGCAGCGCAATGCCGCAAATGCTCCCGTGCTGCTGGTATTCCTTCCAGCCGGAACCGGAGAGGTAGCCGCGCACGATACATTCCACCGCCAGCGGCTGCGCCTTTTTCACCAGCATGCTGCGCCCTTCGAGCTGCTCGCGATACTGGTGGGTTACGGCGGGGAAATCATCCACTTCAGTGGAAACAATATGATTGGGAATGATATCCTCCATCTGACTGAACCAGAATTTGGAGATCTCGGTAAGGACATAGCCCTTGTTGGGAATACCCTCCTCCATGATCACATCAAAGGCGGATATACGGTCACTGGTCACAATGAGCAGGTACTCGCCCACATCGTAGATATCGCGCACCTTGCCCTGATTGACCAGTTTAAGTTCCGGACAGTTGCTCTGCTTAACAATTTTGCTCATAACGGTCTATTTCCCTTCGATGGAACGGAGTATTGAGGGCGAGTAAACGATGTCCGCCTGCTCACGCAACTCTTTGAGGCGCTTCTGTAAAACTTCGCTGCGTTTACGCTGTAACACCTGCTGGCGCAGTTTTTCCGACCCCTCCTCAGTCAATCCCTGGGGATCAGCCGGTTTGATCTGCTTCAGGCGAACTACATAAAATGTGTCGCCGTTGCGATATACCTTGTCTGCCAGCGGCTTCTTGACAGTGAGGGCAAAAGCATCCTCCAGCAGACCATCTATCCGGCCCAGTTTGGGGATACCGAAACGGGCGGCACGACTGAACAGACCGGTTTCACCGATGAGGTTCTTCTCCGGAGCAACATCGGCCATCCTTTTACCGGCTTTCAGCTGCTCTAGTGCCTTTTTCGCGTATTCTTCAGCCAGTTCAACCGTCCGTTTGGCGATAATGGCTTCATCCACTTTGGCACGCACATCATCGTACGCGGGGATATAGCTGTCCTTGCTTTCGGCAACAGACCACAACAGTATATCATGGCCTACTTTTACCGGCGCCATCAGTTTACCCACCGGCGCGCTGAATACCTTGTTGAGCAAAGCCGGGGTGCCGCCGATGCCGGGAATCGGCGCACCGTTGGCAAACAGCGGGGTGTGTTCAACCTTGGCACCCAAAGCCTTGGCTGCAGCCTCAATATCGCCGCTTTTGCGATTGATATTGTAGGCGTCCATGGCTTTTTCATACAGCAGCCGCTCACACTTCTCTTTTCTGGCGGCGGCAACCACCTGGTCTTTTACCTGATCCAGTTCCTTGAAACCGGCGTCTATCCGTCCCTTGCACTGGATAATGTGAAAACCGAAGCGGCTGCGCACCACATCGCTCAGTTCTCCGGCACGCAAGGCAAACGCTGCCTTCTCAAATGCCGGTACCATGGCGCCATGGGGGAAATAGCCAAGATACCCACCCTTGGCGGCACTGCCTTTATCGTCGGAGTATTTCTTTGCCAGTTCGGCAAAATCTGCACCATTCTTGGCTTTCTTCAGAATTTCCTCGGCCAGTTGCCGTTTTTTGGCCACCGTCTCTTTGTCGGCCTTGGGATCTACCAAAACGAGGATATGTGCAGCAGCCACCTGCTCTTTGACCGCGTATTGCGACAGGTGACGGTTGTAGTAACGGGCGATCTCGTCGTCAGTCAGCTGCAATTCGTCACCACAACTGTCGCCAGCCAACTTTACATACGCCAGTGACCGCTGAGGCGGCACACGAAAATCATCTTTATGGGCAGCAAAATACTCTTCACCCTTTTTGCGGTTAAGAATCACTTTGCTTACAAAGGATTCAGCCACAAAGGGGATAAATTCGAGATTGATCTTCTCGTTGGCGTTGCGGTATTCCTCAGCCACCTCGTCATCGCTCACCGTTACCGACGCCATGATGGCCTGACGCGCCTTGTCCTGCAACATCTGCTGGCGCTCCATGGCTTCGAACTCCTCGGGCTTGAGACGCTGATAACCCAGCACCGTGGTATAGCGCTGTTTGTCAAACTTGCCATCAACCTGAAAGGCGGGAATTGAGGCGATGGCCTTGACCAGCTCTTCGCGAGTGACGGTAACCCCCAAACGATCGGCTTCCTGAATCAACAGCTTCATATCGACGAGGCGGTTAATGGCCTGCCGATCGAGATTAAGCTGCTTGGCAACCTCGGGTGTGAAACGTTCCCCGTACATGCGCCGGTAGAAATTATTAATATAATCGTATGAGCTCTTGAACTCGTCATAAGTGATGTCGTCGCCGTTGACACGCGCGGCCACGGTCATACGGTCGTTCTGACTTCTACCCTTACCCCACACCAGGAAGATAGTGCCAATAAAAGTTGCGATAATTACCCAGAAAACCACCTGAACCAGGGCGGTTTTCTGTTTTTTTCTGATCAGATCCAGCATAAGCGGTTTTCTCCTTGTCGAACGTGAGATTATACGGTAAAAATCAGCATCGCATATTACGTCAATGTTCCCGAAAATTGCAATAGTTTTCCCGCTGATTGTCCTTGAGCATCCTGCCTCTTTCTGCTAGGTTGAAAATTTTCACGCTTATCCGAATCGCTACGATTAATTTTATACAAGCACAAAAGGAATCTGCGCCTATGTTCAATCTGTTCAACATTATCTGGGGAATGTTCTCCAATGATCTGGCCATCGACCTCGGCACTGCCAACACCCTGGTGTACCTTAAAGGCAAAGGGATAGTCGTCAGCGAACCGTCGGTAGTGGCAGTGCAAAAAGACGCCAACGGCGCCAAAAAAGTGCTGGCGGTGGGGATGGAAGCAAAGAAAATGCTCGGGCGTACCCCCGGCAGTATCGTTGCCATCCGCCCCATGAAGGACGGCGTTATTGCCGATTTTGACATCACCGAGGAGATGCTGCGCTACTTCATCCACAAGGTTCACAACCGCAAGGCGCTGGTACGGCCACGCATTGTTATCTGCGTTCCTTCCGGCATCACTCAGGTGGAAAAACGCGCGGTCAAGGAATCGGCGGAATCGGCCGGCGCGCGCGAGGTGTATCTAATTGAGGAACCCATGGCCGCCGCCATCGGTGCCGGGCTGCCCATCACCGAAGCCAACGGCAACATGATTGTCGATATCGGCGGCGGCACCACTGAGGTGGCCATCATCTCCCTGGCCGGGATCGTCTACGCCCAGAGTGTGCGCGTCGGCGGCGACAAACTGGATGAAGCCATCGTACAGTACATCAAGCGCAAGTACAATATGCTCATCGGTGAGCGCACTGCCGAGCAGGTAAAAATTACCATCGGCAGCGCCCACCCCGGTGAGGAGGAATCCACCATCGACGTCAAGGGTCGCGATCTGGTATCCGGCATTCCGCGCACTCTGGAAATCAACTCCAAGGAGATTCGCGAGGCTCTGGCCGAAACGGTAAACGCCATCGTCGAAGCGGTGCGTGTGGCGTTGGAGCGTACCCCACCGGAACTGGCGGCCGATATTGTCGATCGCGGCATTATTCTGGCCGGCGGCGGTGCCCAACTGGACAACCTCGACGAACTGCTGCGTAAAGAAACCGGCCTGCCGGTGGTTGTAGCCGAAGATCCCATGTCGTGCGTAGTCCTCGGCTCCGGCACGGTACTCGATGAACTGGAGCTGTTGCGCCGGGTAGCCATCGCCACCTGATGGCCGCATACGTTATCAGCCGCTGACAAGTTTGCTCCTTTTTCATAGCCAGAACCGCCCATGCTGGAGTTTTTCAAAACACATCGCCCCAAGCTGCTCTTCGGCATTCTGTTTATGTCGGCGCTGCTGGTGTATTCACACAACCTGCGCCAACGCAACCATACGTCGCTGTTTGAAATGGCGGTGATACAACTCACCGCCCCGATTTTTCAGGCAGTGGAAAACACCAGCTCCGATCTGCAGCGGCTATGGGATAACTACATCAACCTGGTAGATGTTCGCCGCCGTAATCTGCTGCTGCAACAACAGCTTATTGAGCAACGCCGCCAGTTACTGGCTCTGCGCGAGATCGCCCAGGAAAATATCCGCCTGAAAAAGCTGCTCGAATTCCATGATAACCTCGGCACCACCACGGTGCCGGCACGCATAATCGCCGAGGACGCCGCCGCGTGGTTCCGCACAGTAACCATTAACAAAGGGCGCGATGACGGCATTCGCGAAGGACTGCCGGTGGTGGTAGCCGAAGGGGTTGTAGGTCGAGTGATAAAATGCGCTCCCCACAATGCCAGGGTACTGCTCAGCGTCGACGCCGCTTCGGAAATAGCCGCCCTGGTGCAACGTAATCGTACCCGTGGCATCTGCCGTGGCATGGGTACCACCATGAGTTTCGATTACGCCCTGCGCGACAGGGATATCAAGCCTGGTGATAACGTAGTGACATCCGGTACCGGCGGCATATTCCCCAAAGGTCTGCCTCTGGGCACAGTTACTGCTGTTGTCAAACACAACTACGGTCTGTTCCAGACCCTCACCATCACCCCCAGCGTTGATTTCTCCCGCCTAGAAGACGTACTGGTAATTATTCCGGAGCAATCATGAAGCGACTGCTGGCTTACCTGCTGTGTGCAACATTGTTTATCGTGTTGCAGGCGACGGTTTTTCCGTTAATTGTCGGTACTTCGCTGCAACCGAATCTGCTACTGCTGCTGGTGTTGTACCTGGGACTATACGAAAAATCGTTGTTCGGCGCTTTTACATCCTGGCTGCTGGGCTGCATGCTGGATGTGTTCAGCGGCACAACGTTGGGGCTGTACGGCATGATCATGCTGCTGACATTCTGTATCACGTGCGTCGGCAGCCGCAAATTGAATTTTGACAGTGATATAGTCATCTTCGTTACCACCCTTATCGGCACCGCCATCCATGCAATCCTGCTAATCTTAATGCTGATCATCTTTGCCACCGCTCAGCGCAGCTGGTGCTGCGTGCTGCCATACCTGCCGGTGCATCTGCTGGTCAATCAACTGGCGGTCCTGATACTGCTGCCGTTGGTACATGTCATCAACAAGCGGCGCAAACCAAATCCCGCCACATCCAGGGGAGATTGTGCATGGCTCTAAACTCCCCACCGCCTGATGATGCGCTACGCACGCGCAGATTTGCCGTCATCACCGCACTGGCACTGTTGTTTTTTGCTGTACTCACCGTGCGCTTGTGGTATCTACAGGTAATCAGCGTCAATCGCTATCAGTTGCTGGCGCAAAAAAACCGCACGCGCTATGTTCCCATCGCCGCTCCACGCGGCGAGATTTACGACCGCAAAGGCAGATTGCTGGTGGGCAACCGGCCCGCGTTTACCGTGGCAGTCTCTCGTCAGGACGTGGTGGACAAGGAACAGCTGCTCAGCCGCCTGGCCACCTACCTGCATTGCGACAAACAGCAACTGGAACAAATATGGCAGAAACACCGCTACTATCCACGCTATCGCCCCATCCCCCTCAAACGCGATATCGACCGTGACACCGTCGATGTGCTGACAGAGCATTCCATCGAACTGCCCGGCATGCTCATAGAGGTGCAGCCGGTACGCTCCTACCCTTACCACGAAGCAGCGGCACACCTGTTCGGCCATATCGGCGCCATTACCGAAGAAGAGCTGCAACTGCCCCGCTACAGCGACTACCACGCCGGTGAATACATCGGTAAAAGCGGGTTGGAAAAGCATCTGGAACAGTACCTTAAAGGGGTGGCGGGAGAAAAACTGCTTGAAGTGGATGTAAAGGGGCAGGAATTACGCCAGTTACAGATACGCGAACCGCTACCGGGACGCAACGTTATCCTCACCATCGACCGCGATCTGCAGTTATGCACCGAACACGCCTTTGGCGACCAGGCCGGAGCCGCCGTTGTAATCGACGTAAATAATGGCGATATCCTCGCCATGGTCAGCCGCCCCGCTTTTGATCCGGAGCTGTTCGCCGTCGGCATCAGCAATGACAACTGGCGCAAACTGATGAACAACCCCGATCATCCCCTGCAGGCGCGCGCCGTAAGCGGCCAGTACCCGCCGGGCTCAACCTACAAGATGGTTACCGCACTGGCTGCCCTCGACGCCGGGGTGATAACACCGCACACCAGCGTGAACTGTACCGGCCGCCTGCCGGTGGGGAATCGCGATTTCCGTTGCTGGAAAAAAACCGGCCATGGCCCCACTACCCTGCGCAAAGCTCTACGCGAAAGCTGTGATGTATGGTTTTATCAGGTAGCGCTTAATCTGGGTATTGAGCGGATGTCGGCCATGGCACGCCAACTGGGATTGGGCCGCAGCTACGCTCTGCCACTGGACAATGTTCGTGCCGGACTGATACCGGATAAACAATGGAAGCGCCGCCGCTACAACCGGCCCTGGTACAAAGGCGAAACCGCCATCGCCGCCATCGGCCAAGGTTACGTTCTGGCCACCCCCCTGCAACTGGCGGTGATGATGAGCACCATCGCCAATGGCGGCACACTGTTCAAACCGCAGCTGGTACGTCAGATCAGCGATGCAAACGGCAATATCATCAAACAATACCCGGCCCAGGTCATTCATGGTTCAACCTTGAACCGGCGCCACCTGGTCAAGGTAAAACAGGGACTGGAAGATGTGGTAAACAATCCGCGCGGTACTGGTAAAGCCTGCGCTCTGAAAACAATAAAAGTGGCCGGAAAAACCGGTACCGCCCAGGTTATCCGCCTTAAGGATGATCCTGCCGACGGCAGCAAACCGGACAAAGAAAAAATTGCCTATCGCCACCGCGATCATGCCCTGTTTGTCGCTTACGCCCCCGCTGACAAACCACAGATTGCTTTAGCGGTAATCGTAGAACACGGCCAGCACGGCGGCAGCGCCGCCGCCCCCATAGCAAAAAAGATCTTCCAGCAGTATTTCGGCCTCGGTCAAGCCAGAACGATCACTAACCACAACGGAGAATAACAGATGTTTGACAGACGGCTTCTGGCAAATTTCGACTGGCTGCTACTGGCACTTATTCTGACCACTGCAGCCCTGGGGATTCTCAACCTGTACAGTTCTACTTCGGCGTGGGATAACATAAGTACCCCCATCTACACCAAGCAGATGTACTGGCTTGGCATCGGCATCATCATCGCCATCAGTCTGACATTGTTCAACTATCGACAGCTGGAGCACATGGCACTGCCAATTTATGCCGCTTGTATCCTGCTGTTGGCGGCAGTGCTGCTGTTCGGCCAGACCAACATGGGGGCCACACGCTGGATCAATCTGGGGTTGTTCAACCTGCAACCGAGCGAAATAATGAAAGTGGTAATCATCATCACCCTGGCCGCCTATTTCAGCCGTCACGAAACGCCCGGCGGCTACACCTTTACCGATCTGATTATACCAGGGCTGCTGCTGTTAGTGCCGGTAGCCCTGATCATCAAGCAGCCGGATCTGGGCACCGCCATGCTGCTGATGTTTATCGGCATAACCATGCTGCTATTCGCTGGCATCCAGCGCCCGACTCTGATAGCTCTGGGCATTCTGGCAGCCGGCGCCGCCGGAGGCGGCTGGTTTCTGCTGCATGATTACCAGAAAAACCGCATCCGCACCTTTCTTAATCCCGAAAGCGACCCCCTCGGCAGCGGCTATCACATAATACAGTCAAAAATCGCCGTGGGCAGCGGCGGTTTCTGGGGGCGCGGTTTCATGCACGGCACCCAGTCACAACTGTCGTTCTTACCTGAGCGCCACACCGATTTTGTTTTTTCCGTCTTTGCCGAAGAGTGGGGATTTGTCGGCTGCGTGCTACTGCTGACTTTGTATGCAGCGATAATCTTGTGGGGAATACACATCGCCCGCAAGGCCGACTCCAGTTTTGGCATGTATCTGGCCATCGGTCTCACTTCCATGCTGTTCTGGCATATTATTGTCAACCTTGGCATGGTGATCGGCCTGCTGCCGGTGGTCGGCGTGCCGCTACCGTTGTTCTCCTACGGCGGCACCTGCATGGTCACCACCATGATTGCCGTCGGACTACTGTTCAATATCAGCATGCGCCGCTTCATGTTTTAATCATAGCAGACTTGCAACAACATAATTAAAGCAATACCATGCGAATAGTATGCATGCTATTGCCAACCACATACATCTGAAACCGTTATGGTTGCTGTTAACCGGAACCTGCGCTGGCATTATTGCCGCTTTCATGTTCCAGCACAGCAGACAACTGCAGGCAGTCGCCTCGTTGGCACTGGCGTCGGCCACACTGGCGTTCCTTGTACTGTTCTGGCAGCATAACCGGCGGCAACCGGCGGCGTTGATGTCGCTATGCTGGGGTGTCGGTGGCTGCGCCCTGGGCTTTGCTCTGGCGACCAATGCCTTGCTTCCAGATGCTGCTACGTCCCGGTTTCTGCATCACCATACCTGGCAACGCTGCACCATCAGCGCTACCGTATTGCGGGTTCAACAACAACCTGATCGCTGGCGCATGGACGTGCGCGTGCGTTCGGTAAACGACGTAAGTGTAGCTGATGGTGCCAACATACTGCTGCGGCTGCATGTTGGCCGGGGCGAGGCAACTTGCCTGCCGGGCGACCGCGTAACCTTTACCGGCAAAATACGCCCGCCGCACCGGTTTGGCATACCGGGCGAGTTCGATTATCCCCTGTATCTGGCACAACGGGGAATCTTTGCCAGCACATTTGTGGCTACGACAAAGAAACTGACCGTAGTATCACCACCCTGCCCGTTGCCCTTCCGCCTGCGACTGGAGCGCCAGCGCTGCCTGCTGGGGCGTACTGTAGCCCATCTTGGCACTGCCCCCGGCAACGCCTGGCTGCTCAGTCTAGCTCTGGGGGAGAAATCGCGCCTCTCCCCACAGCAGCGTCAACGTATCGCTGCCGCCGGTATTGCTCATCTGTTTGCCATATCCGGCCTCCACCTTGGCTTATGTGCCGCCATGCTGTACTTTCTGCTTGGTGCTATCTATCGGCGCAGCACCACTTTGCTGCTGTGGCAACCGCTGCAGCGGATGGTGCCACTGCTGGCGCTACCGCTACTGTTAGCTTATGTGCTGCTGAGCGGTTCGGCGCTGCCCACCTGGCGGGCGCTGATGTTGCTTGGCGCTGCAGCCCTTATGCTGTGCAGCCGTCGCCATCACAGTGCCATCGACATACTGGGGCTGGTGGCATGGCTGATTCTGCTGATGCAGCCACTGGCGCTGTTTTCCGCCGCATTCCAATTATCGTTCAGTGGCGTGGCAGCGTTGATACTGTGCCTGAAACCGTGGCAACAATATCTGCGCACACCACTCAGGCGCTGGCTGCTGCTGCCACTTCTGA
>JAMOOS010000061.1 GCA_027065245.1 Desulfuromonadaceae bacterium
ACGGCTTTTTCGTCAATGCCATCAATTATACCGCAGTTTGCCAGCAGTTTCAGCAACTCATCAGCGCCTATCAGGTCGCGCTTTTTTTTTACCGGTCTGATACTGGCCTGGGCACGCATTTCGTCGTCGGCGATAACAATACGCAGGCGGTAGCCCTTGTGCAGTTTTTCGTGCACTACCGTCCCTTGTGGTGGGGTAAATTCCCCTGCGTTATCGTGTTGTTTGTTGTTCTTTGCCATATAAGCAGTGTCCGTTGGTGTTGATGACTAAATGTTACCACCCAACTGCTTATCGGCATGTTTCATCATATTCTTTAACACCCTGTTGCGAAGTTGCCTGTACCAGAAGAACGGTTGCGCAGCTGACTCGTGGAAATTCCGGCAGGTATTTAGTCTTGCTGTTGCAGCAACCGGGTGAAATCGCTGGCGGGAACCGGGCGGCTGAAATAGTAGCCCTGGCCGATCTGACAGTTGAGGTGCTTCAGGAAGGATAGTTGCTGTTCGGTTTCTATCCCCTCTGCCACCACGCGCATTCCCAACTCGTGTGCCATGGCGATGATAGAGCGGGCGATGGTGCCCTCGCTGTTATTGCTGATGGGGGAGACAAAGGAACGGTCGATCTTCAGTTTGTCGATGGGAAACTGGTGCAAATAGCTCAGAGAAGAATAACCTGTACCAAAGTCGTCAATGGCCAGCGAGATGCCGTAGACACTGAAGGCATGCATGAGTTCGTGGGACGACTCCACATCGTGCATGAGCAGATTTTCGGTAAGCTCCAGTTCCAGATGCTGCGGCTGGATGCCGGTAGCGTGCATAACGGCAAAAATATCCCCTGCCAGGTTGCTGTTGATAAATTGGCGCGGTGACAGGTTGACCGCTACCGTCAGATTGCCGTAACCCTGCTGCTGCCAGATGACGTTTTGCCGACAGGCCGCTTCCAGTACCCACATGCCTATAGCTTCGATTATGCCGGTTTCTTCCGCCAGGGGGATGAAGTCGCCTGGCGGTACCAGTCCCAGACGGGGGTGGTTCCAGCGTACCAAGGCTTCACTGCCGATGATGGCACCGCTGCGCAAATCCACTTGCGGCTGGTAGTAGACTGCCAGCTCATCCCGCTCCAGCGCCTTGCGCAGATCAGTTTCCAACTGCAGCCTCTCACTGGCGCGGTGATTCATATCGGGAGAGTAGAATTGAAAATTGTTGCGCCCCAGATCTTTGGCGCGGAACATGGCAGTGTCGGCAAAGCTTATGAGCTGGTCGGGATCGCTGCTGTCGTCCGGAGCGATGCTGATACCGCAGCTGCAGGTTACGTACAGTTCCTGGCCGTCGATAAACAGCGGTTTTTTAATGGTGTCGCACAATTTTTGTGCCAGGGCGGCGGCGCGGCCTACATCCCGGATATCGGCCAGCAGCACCACAAATTCGTCGCCACCGAAACGGGCTACGACATCGGTTTGGCGTAGAGTACGTTGCAGACGGTTGGCGATGCGAGTCAGCAATTTGTCGCCCACGCCATGGCCGAGGGTGTCGTTGATATTTTTGAAGCGATCCAGATCTATAAACAACACTGCCATGCGGGTGGAACTATCTACCATCTTGTCTATCTGTTCCACCACCCGGGTGCGATTGATCAGGCCGGTTAACTGATCGTGGTTGGACTGATGTATCAGACGTTTTTCCGCCTCTTCCCGTTCCGAGACATCGCGGATAACCGCCTGCAGCAGGCGCTGGTTGTCGATTTCTATCCAACTGGCACTGATCTCTACCGGAAAGGTGGTGCCATCACGGCGGAACTGATGTGAGCTGAAGCTGATCTCTTTCTGTTGACTGAGTTTGCCCCATAAAATGTTGCATTCCGCCTCTTCCATGTTGCACATGGCGCGCAGTTTCTGATTGCGCAGCTCCTCGATTGGCAGTCCATAGGCTTCCACCGCTCGATCATTGGCATCAATGATATTACCTTCCTGGTCGCATAACACAATGATATCATTGGCAAAGCGGGTGAGGTTTTCAAAGCGCATACTCAAGGTGCGGTGCTGCAACTCCTGCTGATAGTAGCGTGCCTCGCTTTGCGCCTGCTGATGCCGCCACCAGAACCACAACATGGCTCCGGCAGCGATGATGATGGAGAGTACTGTGCCGATTACCAGTGTTCTAACCAAAATGAGCGGGCGCAGTACTTCAGACTGGTTTATCTGGCAGACAATAAACCAGTCTGATGAGCCAACACGTTTTATCATGGCGTACACCGGAACGCCGTTACATTTGCTATCACTGATAAATCCTTCGTGACGCTGAAGAACGTAGTTGTACAGAGACGGCGCATGTGCGGCTGGAATATCGGTATCAATTACATGATTGTCGGCATACGTTTTTATCGGTTCAACCCGATTATTGTGTATGCGTACCAAGGTGGAACGGGCGCTTTCATTTTCTACCGGCCAGTGCTCCGCCGCCGATAACAGAAAAACAGCAGGATTCAGCACAAATACCAACGTCGCTCGCGGTTGCGCGGTGGTCGACTTGTCGCTGTGAAGCGGTGTATACAAATTGATATTGAGATTCAAAGTGCTGTGGTCGGTAGCAGCGTCGAATCCACGCGCGGTTGTTGTGTAGATGCGACTGAAGCATTGCCGGGTAATTTTGTCGGTGGGCATAAATGCGGAACAGTCGTCGATACGCTGGGAAGCGCTGCACCAGAGCAGGCGGGCGTGATTATCAAGCAACAGGATGGCACGTATCTCCTCGCTGTGCAGTTCCGGAGACAGGAACGTGTGCAAACTCTGATCGTTTTTTTGCTCTGGCCGGGCAAGATAGCAACTTACCGCTGCTAAAAACTGCTTGTCGCGGGCCATCTTCTCCCCTTGGCGTTGGCGTTCACAACGCCAGTAGTGTAGTTGGTTCGCCTTTTGTTGTGCCACAATGGTCAACTTTGTGCGGGTGTCAGTAACGATGGTTTGCTTTTGATACTGAAAAAAGATGAAGCCGGATAGAGCAACCAGGGTGGCGAACAACGCGAAGCACCAAGCGAGAAAATGCCTGCTCGAACTGAGCCTTGCCGGCGGAGATGTCGGTTGATGGTCAGCGTTGTTCATAAGTCGCAATGTGCTCCTGTACGCGTGAAGATACGTGGCGTCGACTATAACAAATTAACTAATCATTGCAACTAAACAGTTTAATGGGAGTCGATCGGAGTAGGTATTGACTTATATTTGGGTGGCGGCTTTCCTTGCATCGGCGGCAAAACCTTGGCGATGACTAATAGCGTTCTGTAGGTATAAGGCGGCCACGCTTATAGCGTAAAAAGCAGCCCTCGGCTATTTCGGCGCTGATCAGCAGAAAAATGGCCAGTAGAATACCGGGAA